>JAJYRW010000304.1 GCA_021793895.1 Actinomycetes bacterium | reverse complement strand
CAGCGCCGTAGAGACGCGAGCAACACCGGGGGTGTATGCGCGCGACAGGTCATCGCGGTGTTTTAACGGAACCTTGGATCGCACCTCGATCTTGCCGCCCAGATGCATCAGGAACGTGCGGTCCGAGACCTTCCCTACCGTGACGCCCGGAACTTTTTGCAACGCCGCGGTAATTTCTTCGGCGTGCGCGGTGCCGGTCGCGTTGCAGGTTACGTCCACAACCATGCGCTGGCCACTGCTTTCGACCACGTCAAGCGCGGTCAGATTTGCACCAGCCTGCGAGATGACACTCGTAATCGTTGCCGTGGAATTGGCTTGGGCAGGTGCTTCCACCCGCATCGTGATTGCGTAACCGGGACTGGGTGCTGACAAGTGTTCCTCCGTAGCGTTATTAACGACGTCGCTGTCGCTAACCGGAGTTAGTCTAGCGTTTCGAAATCCAATGCTATGGAATTCATGCAGTAGCGATCCCCGGTTGGGGTTTGGGGAGCATCCTTAAATAGGTGGCCTAGATGTGAGCCGCACTTGGCGCAGCGAACCTCCGTGCGCACCATTCCCAAGGACCGATCCTCCAGGTACTCCACGGCTTCTGGCCCAGCCGACTCATAAAACGACGGCCAGCCGCAGTGGGCCTCAAATTTCGTGCGCGACTCGAAGAGCTTGTTCCCGCAGGCACGGCAGGAGTAAACCCCGATGCGGTCTTCGTGCAGCAACTCGCCCGTCCCGGGCCGCTCCGTGGCCGCTTGCCGCAATACGGCGTACTCGGCCGGGTTCAGGTCCTCGCGCCACTGTTCATCGGTCTTGGTGACTTCGTATTCCGAGGAGTTCACAACGGATCCCCTTTCCTTAACGAGTGATTTCGTTATACCCCACTAATGTCTGCCACGCCCGTCGGCCCCGCGGCCAACCGGTCGGTTTTCCGGCCCACCCTACTCTTTCGGCCCATCCGTCCTTTTCGGCCCACCCGACTCTTCCGGCCACCCCATCCTTCCCCGGTCGATGCAGCGCTTTGCTGCAGGTGCGGCTACTTAACCCCTACGGCAGGTGCGGTGCTCAACCTCAGCTGCAGATGCGGTACTCAACCCCAGCCCAGCGCGCTCAGTCGCGCATCATCGATGCCGAAATGATGCGCAACTTCGTGTACGACGGTGATTTTTATTTGTTCCACGAGCTCTTCTCGATCCGCGCACATTGCAGTTAGCGGGTTGCGAAAAATAGTGATGCTGTCAGGTAAGACCCCGGCCCAACCAGAATCTCGCTCGGTAAGTGGCACGCCCTCATAAAGACCGAGTAACCCCGGTTCGCCCGCGGGCGGATCCTCTTCAACGAGAATGACGACGTTTTCCATGATCCGGGTTAAAGCGGGCGGTATGGAATCCAGCGCGTCGGCGACAGCAGTTTCAAATTCTTCAGGATTAAGGGGCATGGTTCTCTCAGGAACCATTCTCCCGCGATAACTTCGCCCGCCACAACTCGGCTAACTTTACGCGTGCCGCGCGTTTTCTTTCATCCTGCTGTTCCTGTATTTCGCGCAGAATTGGGAACCAGGACTCCACCTCCGGGGCGCGGCGCAAGACGGCGCGGCGTTCCCGTTCCGTCATGCCGCCCCAAACACCCCAATCAACCTCGTTATCGAGTGCGTCGGCAAGGCACTCCAGGCGAACGGGGCAGTCAAAGCAGAGCGTTCGCACCTGTTTTTGCGCATGGTTGCCCTCGACAAAAAACTCGTCCGGATCAGCATCGGCGCATAGACCTTTTGCGAACCAGTCGACTTGGAGTTGGCCGGCTTGGTCTTCAGCGATTTCAGTTATATCGTTTTGCGCGGTCGTCATTTGACCCACGGGCCCTCCCCCCATGAATAAGTTAAGCAACCTTGCTAAGGCGATATTAGACGAGACAAGCGCCCCCGTCTACCACGCACAGCCCCCTAAAGGACGTACCCTATACACATGTCTGACTCGACTCCTCGACCCAGCCCCGCGTCTTTTATCTTCAAAGTACTCGGCGGGCTAGTGGCGTTCGTCCTCGCTGCGGCGAGTGTCGGCGTCCTTAGTGCTGCGCTCGCGGTACCCGCGGTAAAGGCGACCGGTGAGGTCACCGATGAAGCTGTCTCATTTTTTGATGCGCTTCCCACCGCGCTGGAAGAGAAGGAACTTTCACAGCAATCTCGCATGTGGGCCGCTGATGGCTCGCTGTTGGCGACGTTTTATTTCCGCAACCGCGTCATTGTCGATCTCGATGAGATCAACCCGGATATGCAAGATGCCATGGTGGCGATTGAGGACTCGCGCTTTTATGAGCACGGCGGGGTGGACTTACAAGGTGTCGCGCGCGCGGCGGTGAACAACTTCACTGAAGATAGTTTGCAGGGCGCATCGACGTTGACGCAGCAGTATGTGAAGAACGTGCTGATCACGCAGGCAGATGCCGAAGGCGATATGCGTGCGCTTAACGCCGCGCGCGAGCGCTCCTATGGCCGCAAGCTGCGCGAGATGAAGTTGGCGATCGCCTTAGAACAGCGCCTCAGTAAAGAAGAAATCTTGGAGCGCTACCTCAACATCGCGCAGTTCGGTCGCTCCCAGTACGGGGTTGAAGCGGCAGCGCGTTACTACTTCAACACCACGGCCGCCGATCTCACTCTGGCTGAGGCCGCAACTTTGGCGGGCGTGACCCAGAGCCCGAACGCACTTGATCCGGAAAAGCATCCTGATAAGGCCAATGCGAAGCGCAATACCGTTTTAGCTCGCATGCACGAGCTGGGTTATATCTCACAAGAACAATTGGATGAGGCGCGTTCTGAAACAGTTGAAGAGATGTTGGACGTGCGCCCCACCAGCCAGACGTGTGTCGGTGTTGGCAAGAAGGGCAATGCGGCCTTCTTCTGTGACTACGTCACAAAGATCATCACGCATAACGAGGCCTTTGGTGAAACGCGTGAAGATCGCACC
>JAJYRW010000303.1 GCA_021793895.1 Actinomycetes bacterium | reverse complement strand
CACAGGTTGAGCCCGTAGGTTTGCACATCCAAATCGGGGTGGCCGCGCTGCATGTAGGTGAGCGGATCGACATCGGCCATGAGGTGACCGCGGGTGCGGTAGGCGTGAATTAAATCGATGATGCGCGCCGGCTTGCCGACCTCATCTGCTGAATCCATGCGGTGATCGCGTACCCAGCGGATGGGTTCATATGGCAACTGCAGCGCCGCGAAAACGCGGTCGTAGAACCCATCTTCACCCAGGAGCTTGGAGTGAACCCGGCGTAAGAATTCGCCGGAGTCCGCACCCTGGATGACCCGGTGATCATAGGTGGAGGTGAGCGTCAAGATTTTCGAGATACCCATCTCGGCCAGGCGCTGCGGTGAGGCGCCCTGGAATTCAGCTGGGTAGTCCATCGAGCCCACACCGATGATCGAGCCCTGCCCCTGCATGAGGCGGGGTACGGAATGCACGGTCCCGATCGTGCCCGGGTTCGTCAGGGTCATCGTCGTTTCGGCGAAGTCATCGACCGTGAGCTTGTTATTGCGGGCCCGGCGCACCATGTCTTCATAGGAGGCCCAGAACTGGGCAAAGTCCATAGTTTCGGCGGCTTTTACATTCGGAACGAGTAGTTGGCGCGTGCCATCGGGTTTGGGCAGGTCGATAGCGAGCCCGAGATTTACGTGGTTTGGGTGCAAAATGCCCGGCTTGCCATCCACTTCGGCATAGGCAACGTTCATGGCGCGCTGCTCATCGGCCGCCTCTACGAGCGCAAAACCGATCAGGTGCGTGAACGAAATTTTGCCGCCGCGACCGCGGGCCAGGTGGTTGTTAATGACGATGCGGTTATCAACCAGCAGTTTGGCGGGAATAGCGCGCACCGAAGTTGCGGTGGGAACCTCCAAAGAGGTCTCCATGTTCTTAACCACGCGTGAGGCAGCGCCCCGTAACCGCTCCGGTTTGGCCTTTTCATCCGCCGGGGCGGGATCTTCTGCCTTAGCGGCCATGCGCTTGGCTTGGGCGGCATACGGAACGCGGGTGGGCTGCGCAGTTGCTTCCGGAGCGGGCTCGCTCAACGTGGCAGCGGCATTGTTATTGGGCGTTGCGCTAGAAGCGCCGGTCGCCGGTTGGTCAGGTGTCACCTGGGCTTTGGAAGCATTTCCAACTGGTGCCGATTCGGTGTCGGCGGGAGCCGCACTTGTTTGCGCGGACTGGGCAGATGTGCCCTGGGCGCCGGAATCCGGCGCGGCTGACTCCGGGGTGGTTTGAGTGCTGGACGTCTGGTTTGGTGCGGTGGGCGGTGCGCCATCGCCGGTTCGTTCACCGGGTCGGTAGTCTTCAAAGAATTCCCACCACGCTGGGTCTACGGAATTCTTATCGCGTACGAAATCGTCGTACATTTCATCAACTAGCCACGCATTCGCTCCGAAGGCTGCGAGTGACGGCTTTGGCTGCGCCTGTTCAGACACGGCGAGGATCGACCTCTTCCATGGTGCTCGGTGTGTAATTCAGTCCCCACCGCCTACCCTATGCCCTTTTGGATCCGCATGATGACACGGCAGGGCTCACGTCCCTGCGGACTTTTGAGTAGAAATACCCAAAGAACTCTCCCCGGATGATCAAGTTCGGAAAGTTGTGCTGATGGCCGCGTGCATATCGTCAAGGGCCGGTGTTGTCTTCGTCAACAGGCACCTAAGCCAAGACCATGACTTGCCGAACAGTTTTGATGAAAAACTCGTCAAAATTGGTTAGCCAACGTCCTTGCGGAACGTGGTCGCCAGGCCGACTAGTCCAAAAACGACCGCGTAGGCCAGCAGGACGAGTCCGCCCTGCCACCACGACAGCATGCCCATGGGGGAGATAGTCCCATAAAAACTTCCTCCGGCCAGTGCCTCACCGGCCGCGCCGGGTAAGAACTTGGCGATCCCCGCGAGTTTTTCGACCTGGCTTAGGGCCATGCGCGCAATGGGCTCTACAAACTGGGTAAAAGCGAGGACGATGATGATCGAGCCGATCTGATTGGGCACTACGGCACCAAACCCGACACCGACCATGGTCCAAATCGCCAGCGTGAGGGTGGAAAGCGCCACTACCCGCAGCGTTTCAGTGGAAAACGCGAACGTTTCACCGCCCATGATCGCGATCGTCCCGGCCCCAACCACCCACGTTGCGACCGTGCCCAGGATCCCGATAACCAGACCAACGGGTAGGGCCGCAAGCATTTTCGCGCTCATTACCGTGCTGCGCCGCGGCTCGGCAAGGAATGTGGGAGTAATCGTTTGATGTCGGAATTCCGCAGTGACCGAAATTGCCCCCACAATTAACGGAAAAACATAACCAAACGCCGGGGCGAGGGTGTATACGGACGTGGCAATATCGCGGGCGCTGGGCGCGGCCATCCCCTCGGAAGCTCCGGCCATTTCCGGATCAAAGTTCAACGCAAATCCCAGCGTTGCGGCCATGAACGCCATGTATCCAAACAGACTGAGCGCCATGATCCACCACAGCCGCGTGGTAAGAAACTTGCGAAACTCGGAGCGCACCACTCCGGGCAGGCCACCGGATACCGGCGCCGTCAGAGTTGCAGTACTCACAGTTGTTCTCCTTCGCGGCTACCGGCAGCTGTTTCGGATGCGCCGACGGGCTGAGCGGTGTGCTGGCCATTTACCAGCTTGAGGAATGTTGCTTCTAAGCCCTCATCGGCTTCGGCTAACTCGTGGAGTTCAATTTGATGGCGCAGGGCTGCCGCGCCGATGTCGGGGGCTGCCGCCCCGCGAATCGTCAGCTGCCCGGGCTCCTTCTCGCCTAGGCACACATCCCAATTTTCACTGGCAAAGGCTTGCTGCGCGCCTTCGGGATCAGCCGCCCGCACCAAAACGTGGGGATCAGCAAGTTTGGCCAGCCCCTTCAAAGAGGAAGCGTGAACTAGTTCTCCGCGGGAAATAATCACTACTTCGTCAACGGTTTGG
>JAJYRW010000302.1 GCA_021793895.1 Actinomycetes bacterium | reverse complement strand
TTGGCGCTGGCTTGCTCGGTTGGTGCGGGCCGGTTGGCAGAAATTACGGACGACGAGCCATCCCTTGTCATAGTCGCGGCTCCTCCCGATGTGGCTGGCCCCCTCGTCATTCAGGCGCTGGATGATCATCCGCGCGCGGTGGTCACCGATGTCGCTAGCGTCAAAGGCATTATCGCCGATGAGGTGCGCGGCGCCGGCGCAGATAAAAGCCGATACGTGGGATCCCACCCCATGGCGGGGCGGGAGAAATCTGGCCCGACAGCCGCCATGGCAGATCTTTTTGCCGGACGCCCCTGGGTTTTGTGCCCGGGCTCCGAAACCGACCCGGCGGCGCTGGTCCGGGTGCGGGAACTCGCGGTGGATTTGGGCGCAACCCCGATCGTGATGCCGGCCGAAGAACATGACGCTTCCGTGGCTTTAATTTCCCACGTGCCCCAGGTTGTGGCCTCACTCATGGCCGCGCAATTAGTTGGCGCACCCGAACCCGCCTTGGGCCTAGCCGGCCAAGGATTACGGGATGTCACCCGAATTGCGGCTGGAGATCCAGGGCTGTGGACCCAAATTTTGGCCGGAAATGCTGGCGCGGTTGCCGCAGTACTGCGCGGATTTGCCACGGATTTGGAACCGGTAATTCTCGGTCTCGAGCGGTTGGCCGAAAACTGGGAAGATCCCGCCGGATTGCAGGCGATCGCCCGGGCAATAGCTGCCGGCAATACCGGCCAATCCGGTATTCCAGGAAAACACGGTGCCCGCCAGCGCGAATATGACACCGTCGTGGTGTTGGTGCCGGATAAACCCGGAGAGTTGGGTCGCCTGTTCGCCGAAGTGGGCGAGTTATCGATCAACATTGAGGATTTGGAACTAGAACACTCACCGCGGCAACCCGTCGGGTTGGCAAAGCTCTCCGTCCTGCGCGGCTCCGGCGCCCAACTTGCCGCCGCTTTGCAGGAACAGGGCTGGACCATCGCGGGTTAATTAGGAGTCTTATATGACCAACGCGCAGTCTAAAGATTTGGAAGTAAGCGGCAGCGGCATTGTGATCGCAATTGATGGGCCCTCCGGGTCGGGGAAATCTACCGTTTCACGTGCCGTTGCCGCGCAGCTGGATCTGGCATACCTGGACACGGGAGCCATGTACCGAGCAGCAACTTGGTGGTGCCTCGATCAACAAATCGATTTGGCCAATGTCGAAGAGGTCTCCCGAGTCGTCCGTGAATTACCGCTCGAAATTGACACCGATCCGGCCGCGCCCGCGATCGCGGTTGCCGGCACCGATGTGACGGAAGCGATTCGCGAGAGCCGCATTTCGCGTGCGGTGTCATCCGTCGCGACTAACCTCGCGGCCCGTGCCGAACTGGTGGCGCGCCAGCAGGAATACGTGGCGCGGGGGCAGCGGGGCGAACTGGCCCCGGGCGGGATTATTGCCGAAGGACGCGACATTACTACCGTGATCGCACCGGATGCCGACGTGCGCATTCTGCTCATTGCAGATGAAGATGCACGCCTTGCCCGCCGGGCGCAAGAGGTCCACGGTTCGTCCGGTACTGCTGCACTAGACGCGACGCGCGACGAGGTGCTGCGTCGGGACCGCGATGACTCGACGGTGGCGCAGTTCTTGGAAGCAACTGACGGGGTATTAACCCTCGATAATTCGGGCCAGACCCCGGAAGAATCCGTTGCCTGGGTTATCGAAGCAGTGCGGAAAGCGCGACCGGATTTCGAAATCTCGCGCCACAGCAGCCGGGCGGGAAACTGAGCCGCAAATGACCATACGCGGACGGCAAGATCCCGCGGCGCCATCCGAATTTGGCCCCCGCTGGGGTCGGTGGATCGGCAGGTTCATGGCCCGCGTCATCTGGGATACCAACGTTGCCGGAAGGGAACGTATGCCGCGAAGCGGCCCAGTCGTAGTCGTTGCCAACCACATCGGGGTCTTAGACGGACCCCTGTTGGTAGGAATTTTGCCGCGGCCGTCCCATTTTCTAGTCAAAGAAGAAATGTTTGTTGGCCCGCTGGGCTGGATATTGAAAAAAGCCGGACAGATTTCCGTTGACCGCGGCAGTGGGCGAGGCGCCCTCCAGGCCGCTCTTGCAGTGTTGAAGCGCGGGGGAGTAGTGGGCGTATTTCCCGAGGGAGTGCGCGGCCGGGGAATTGTTTCCCAGGCCCGGGCGGGCGCCGCATGGCTGGCAGTGCAAGGAAAAGCCACGGTCGTCCCGGTAGCAATTTTGGGCACCCGGCGCACCGGCGAATCCGTTGGGCACGTCCCGTGGCCACGCCGTAAATTCGCAATGATCATCGGGCAGCCCATCGCGATGCCAGCCACTGAAGTCATGAGCCGACGCGAGGCCGTAGCATTGGCTACAGCCGCCATCCAAAAGGGTCTTTCGGATCATGTGAACCGGGCGGTCACGGCCACCGGAATCAAATTGCCGGAGGATGAGCCGCTGCGTAACCCACCCCAATCGGGAGAAGATAGGCATCGTGAATGAATTAGATCCGGTGGATGAAACCGCCGAAGAGGTCCAGCATGCTGCCGCCTTGCGTTCCGGACTTGAAGATTACGAGCTGGGCGAAGATGACTGGTCCGTTCTTGAATCCGATTCCGTATTCGATGACGCGGTAGCCACGCCCCCGCGCCCAGTTTTGGCCGTGGTCGGGCGTCCCAATGTGGGTAAGTCGACTCTCGTGAACCGCATCCTGGGAAGGCGGGAGGCGGTCGTTCAAGACGTCCCCGGTATTACGCGAGACCGAGTGAGTTATGACGCCGAATGGTCGGGGGTCCCGTTTACGCTGGTCGACACCGGCGGTTGGGAACATGACGCGCGCGGGCTGGCCGCCCAGATCGCTGATCAAGCCGAGATTGCCGTCGAACTGGCAGACGCCGTGCTGTTTGTGGTCGACGCAACTACGGGCGCGACCGCTACAGACGAGGGCGTAGTCCGCCTATTA
>JAJYRW010000301.1 GCA_021793895.1 Actinomycetes bacterium | reverse complement strand
GCTGCATCCTCCTTCACAGGTTAACCCTGCGGCAGATGTTGGAAAGTAATTCGGATCCGCTTGTGGCGTCATCTCAAAATAATAAAACATCGGCCCAAGCCACGGAGCTATCCTTGACCGTGTGTAGAAGTACTGAATGGATAGCACATTGTTCTTTGGCAGCTCTTTAGTGAATGCGATTAGAGCGGATGCATCATAGGAGCTTGGCAAAAGATCTGTCGCAGCCGAATACCGATACGCGCAATTTCCAAGATAGGTTGTGAGATAGGGGTTTCCTGCGCACGCTGGATATCCCGGTTGCCATGAATTTCCGTTTGCATCAACAATGGTCCCGGGCCACGTTCCCGGATTGTTAGTAGCGGAGTCGCCGAGTGCTGGATAAAATCCCGCCGCAGAGAACGAGCGCTGCGTGGCGCGCAATTCCTGTTGGCGATTAAAGCTCGCTGTGATCATAAAGTTGTATCCGTTCCTTACGAGATCACCGTGACCAAATGTGACGCTGGCGTTGCCGGATCCACCACCGCTTTGCTGCGGAACATCCAACGTAGCTGAAGCAGCGAATCCCTGATAATCGCGCTTAGTGATGAAATTGATGACACCCGCTATGGCGTCTGATCCGTACAACGCTGACGCGCCTTCGCGAAGAACCTGGATGCTGGAAATTGCGGAGAATGGAATACCGCTTAAATCAACAGCATCACCGGTGTATGCATTGCTGGCCAACCTATGCCCATCTAAGAGCACTAGCGTTCGGCCGTTTCCCAATCCGCGCAAATCGGCGTAACTGCCGCCACCGGTTCCTAGGCCGACTGATTGCGCAACGTTTACGTTAGGCGTATTTGAAGAAACTAGTGCTAATGCTTGCTCTACGTTCGTCACCCCAAGGCTCTTTAGGGTAGACGCGTGAATCACCGTGACGGCCTGTGCGCTTTCGGATTCGGTCCTGGGGATCATGCTGCCGGTTACCAAGATGGTCTTCAACACGGGAGCGAGGGTCTTGCCGATCTGTGGGGCACCCGGTGCGGGTAATTCCTGAGATTTTTCCTTAGTCTTTGATGACGCAACGGTGTGCACGGCCGCAGTAGCTGTTCCTAATGCGAGCCCGAACAGCGCAGTTTTAATGAGCACCTGCGGAACTGCATGTTTTGCCGCATTCGCTTTGATGCAGCACGTTGACGAGGCTTCGCTTCCGTTGGACGGGCATACGCCAGCACCGGGAAGAGACGACGCTCGTGGCTCGCGATTGGCACGGACGCCACGGATTTTGTGATTGTGCTTCACGGTGAACCCCCTAACTCGATCGTGCTCTCAGTTGATTGCTGTAGCCGGCAGGCCCGCGTCCCGCAAACGGTTTCTGAAACCGGTTGCAGTTTAGTTTGCTCGGCGATTTCATGTTTGTCAACCCTGTGAATTGGCCCAACCGGCTCGCCTGCGAACGAGTCACACCGGCCCTGGCTGCGGCCATCCGGGGGGATGGCCAGATCAGCATGAGAGCGTCGGCATGGCGGCAGTGCGTCGGGCCGCCCGTCGCGCCGATGATCAGCGCGTGGGTGAGGCCGTCGAGTCCCGGACCACGATTTCGACACCGGGCGACTCGACTCGCGGCCTACGCCCTGCGATCAACGCGAGGATCGCGTCCGCCGATCGTTCTCCCAGCAGGCGCACCGACTGGCGTACACAAGTCAGCGGTGGCACGGTATACGAGGAAGACGGCAGGTCATCGAACCCGACCACCGAAATGTCCGCGGGCACCGAGAGCCGATGACGAAACAGCGCCAAGTAAACCCCACGGGCCGTCTGGTCGTTAACGCAGAACACCGCGGTGAAGCGACGTCCGGAGGCGAGCAGCTGATTCACGGCTCGCATGCCCCCCTCTTCCTGCCAGTCGCCCGGGACCACGAGTTGCGGGTCGTACGGGATGTCCTCTTCCGCTAGGCCTTGCTTGTAACCCTGCAGACGATCGAGCGCGTCCGGATGGTTTGCAGAACCGGCGATGAAGGCGATATGCCGATGGCCGAGACCCGTCAGGTGACGCATTGCGAGCAGAGCGCCCAACCGGTCGTTGATCGGTAGGCTGTACACGTGCGGTGCGCGCAAACTACGCCCCGTCACCACGATGGGTCCGTGGCGGGCAAACTCCTTTACGGCAGCATCGGAGAGGCGACCGGAAAACATGATGATGCCATCCACGCCGCGATCGATGAACTCTTGCATGCAGCGCTGCTCATCGATCTCGTTCCAGTTGCCGCTCATGAACATCGGGGCATATCCAGCGTCCAGAAGCCGTTGCTCGACGCCGCGCAACCCTTCCGCGTAGAACGGGCTGTCGATGGCTTGGCTCAATACGCCGATGGTGAGCGTACGGCCGAGCGCCAGTCCCCGCGCGGCCGCATCCGGTCGAAAATCGTGTTTGGCGATCGCCGTCTCGACCGCCCGGCGCAGATCGTCACTGACGTTGACGGTGCCGTTGATGATGCGCGAGACTGTGCTGGCCGAAACACCCGCCTCGCGCGCAATCACCCTGAGCGTCACCGCGCGACGCGGCCGCGGCCCCCGCTTGCTGCGCACACCGGACCCCTCGGTCACGACATACCCCATCTTCGGTGAACCCGATAGGCGCCGCTGCACTCGTGCTGTGCCCACAGAACGCTCCCACTTGGACGCACCGATCCATTGCCGAGATTCAACTGGACAATCTCCTCTGGGCCGCTCGGCCATCGCGACAACCGTCAATCACCGCGAATGCATCCCGGCAATTGACTCGACACCGTTGTCGATAGCATCAACATCCACCACTCATCGGTCGCACTTTACCGAACGGGTCACCAGAGCGTCACCCGTCCATTGGAATTCATCCCACAATCGCGCCGATCATGGTGCCCCGAATTTGCTGCGCACAGACCGTTCAAACACTTGTGCCTGCCGGACGGCCCGATGATGGGCAAGGCGGCCATGGT
>JAJYRW010000300.1 GCA_021793895.1 Actinomycetes bacterium | reverse complement strand
CTCAGCGGCCATCTGCGCGGCGAACGGGGTGGACTTACGTGAGCCCTTGAAGCCAACCTGGCCTGCAGAGGCCCAGGCGACTACCCCACCGGTGGCATCGGTGATTGAAATAATGGTGTTGTTAAACGTGCTCTTAATGTGAGCGTGACCGTGCGCGATATTTTTCTTATCGCGACGACGCGGCTTACGCACCGCGGTCTGTCGAGTCTTGGGAGGCATGTGTTCGTCTTTCTAAAGAAGTTTAAGTACTGAAATTCTTTTGGGGGCGGAGCGAAGAGTTAGCGCACTGCTTTCTTCTTGCCAGCCACGGTGCGCTTGGCACCCTTGCGCGTGCGCGCATTGTTCTTGGTGCGCTGACCACGCACGGGAAGCCCCCGGCGGTGACGAACACCTTGGTAACTACCGATTTCAACCTTGCGGCGGATGTCAGCTGCCACCTCGCGGCGCAGGTCACCCTCAATCTGGTAGTTCGCTTCGATGTAATCCCTCAGCGCAATGAGCTGCGGCTCTGAAAGATCCTTCACCCGGGTGTTGGGGTCGATTTCGGTGGCGGTAACTGCCTGCTCGGCGCGCGTGCGGCCGACTCCGAAAATGTAGGTAAGGGCTACGACTACCCGCTTCTCACGCGGGAGGTCAACGCCTACTAGACGTGCCATGTGGCGTACTCCTGTACTGCCGTGCGGAGGTCTTACACATCGCGTCCCGCTTAAGTTGCGAGCCCCGGCCTCCGTACCGGGGGTTGGTGTAATGCAAATTACACCGGCGATGCGTCTTTAGTTGTGTGGCGCTATTGCGCCGCGTGCGTCAGCCCTGGCGCTGTTTATGGCGCGGGTTCTCGCAGATGACCATTACGCGACCGTGCCGGCGAATTACCTTGCACTTATCGCAGATCTTCTTGACGCTAGGCATGACCTTCATGGTGAGTCCTCTGCCGCCGCGCACAAAACGCATGAGCGTCGGCGGGCGTCGTTCGTTGTGGTGATTAGTTACTTGTAGCGGTAGACGATGCGACCACGGGTCAGGTCGTAGGGGCTAAGCTCCACCACCACCCGGTCTTCCGGAAGAATCCGGATGTAGTGCTGCCGCATCTTGCCCGAAATGTGGGCAAGAACTAGGTGCCCATTGCTGAGCTCAACCCGAAACATCGCGTTGGGGAGTGCCTCAGAGACAGTTCCCTCTACTTCGATGACGCCGTCCTTTTTGGACATGTCCTCCGCTAACTCTCGATCTTTCCCAGTCGCAAATTAGCGACTGAAGGCTTCTCGTGGCACCTAGCAACACACCAAAATGGTCACAATGCACACGAGACCATCAGCCATCATAAATCATTTGGCTGAAAATAAGAAGTCGGGGTCCACAATCTCTACCCCGCGGGCAGCCAAGTCGGCCGCTCCCCCATCTTCTGCAGTCAAAACAAAAATCCCGCGCTCGGTATATGCCACCGTGTGCTCCCAGTGCGCTGCACGAGAGCCGTCGGCACTGACCACGGTCCAGTCGTCGTCCAAAATCTCAGTTTCTTCGCGTCCCCGCGTCAACATGGGCTCAATTGCCAAGCACAGCCCGGGCCGGAAGCGCAGCCCCTTTTCCCGGGTGTTGTAGTTCGGGACGTCCGGCGGCTGGTGCATAGCCGAGCCGATGCCGTGGCCGACATATTCACGGACGATGCCGTAGCGGCCCGCGACGTCCTTTTCGACCGCGGCGCCAATATCGCCCACGCGCTCCCCCTGCGCCATGGCGGCGATTCCGGCCCACATTGCGGATTCCGTATCGGCCACCAGCGCCACATCGCCCGGGTCCGCCTTGGCGGGAACTGGCCCCCCGGCCGTTTCCGGAACGATCATCGAGAACGCCGAGTCACCGTGCCAACCATCGACAATTGCGCCGAAATCGATCGACAGCACGTCCCCGGCTTCAAGCTGCTGCGCATCCGGGATGCCATGGACAATCTCCGCGTTGACCGAGATACAGGCCACCGCCGGAAAACCGTGATAACCCAGGAAGGACGACTTCGCGCCAGCCTCGCGCAACACGTCACGACCGACCGCATCCAGATCCGCAGTACTCACTCCGGGCGCCGCCGCCGCACGCATCGCTGCCAGCGCGCGAGCCACAACGAGGCCCGCGGCACGCATTTTGGCAATTTCTGCCAGGGTTTTATATTCCACCCGTTCGCGACCAAACATTAAGGACGTCGTCGCTTAAGCAAGCTGTTCAAGTGCGGAAAAGAGGCGGGTCGTGACCTCATCGACCTCACCGAGGCCATCTACGTTCACCAGCATGGCGCGCTGGGAATAGATATCGGTCAACGGTGCCGTTTGCTCCTCATAAACTTCGAGGCGACGGCGGATAGCCGCTTCATCGTCATCGGCGCGGCCCTCAATCTCGGCGCGCTTCAAAAGCCGGGGAATCACTGCTTCAGCGTCGGCGGTAATTTCCACGACACCGGTGAGTTCCACACCCAAGTCTTTGAGAATATCGTCCAACTCCGCAACCTGCGCCGGATTGCGCGGATAACCGTCGAGCAGGAAGCCCTTGGCCGCATCGGGCTGGCTCAGTCGGTCGCGCACCATCGCGTTGGTGACCGAATCGGGGACCAGCTCGCCGGCGTCCATATACTTCTGGGCTTCGCGGCCCAGTTCGGTTTGACCCTTGACGTTGGCGCGGAAGATGTCACCGGTGGAAATGGCCGGGATGTTTAACTCTGCGCTGATACGCGCGGCTTGGGTGCCTTTACCGGCACCCGGCATACCGAGCAATACGAGGCGATGACTCACTTGAGGAACCCTTCATAGTGACGCTGTTGCAGTTGCGACTCGATCTGCTTAACCGTGTCGAGGCCGACACCAACAACAATCAGTAGCGATGCTCCACCGAACGGGATGCCCGTGATGTTCAGCCACGCAAATACCAGCATCGGCAGGAGGGCAACGAACGCTAAGTAGAGGGAGCCGGGTGCG
>JAJYRW010000014.1 GCA_021793895.1 Actinomycetes bacterium | reverse complement strand
TTCGTACCGCCAATGACCCCGGCACCGTTGCCGCGGAAGCGATGGCTGAGCGTGTGGCAGAGAAAACAGATGGTGATCTAGACATTCAGATATTCCCGGATAGTCAGTTGGGTGATATGAATGATGCCTATGCCGGGGTGGCAAGCGGACAGATTGATGTTTACTACGAGACGATTTCGACGTATTCAGCGTTATCTGGGGCCGGAGAATTTACGGCGTTGACCGTTCCGTTTATTTGGGACAGCTATGAACAATTCAAGGCCGTACTCGACTCCGAAGAATTTGCTGAGATTTTCGATGAGGCAGCCGAAGCTACTGGTGTCCGGGTAGTTGAAGCATCGGGTGATAATGAGCCGCGGGCGTTGACGGCTGACCGCCCGGTAGAGACTCCAGAGGATATGGACGGGCTGCGCATTCGAATTGCCGATGCGCCAATCCCACAGGCATTTGCAGTCGCATTGAACGCCCAGCCCCAGGTCATCGCGCTCTCAGATTTGTACTTCTCCTTGCGGCAGGGCGTCGTGGATGCACAAGAGACCGGTTCGATTGCGGTCGTAAATAACAGCATTTATGAAGTACAGGATTATTACATGCCCACTGATTACATCCGAGACGTGCGCGCATGGTACTTCAATGACGACCTTTGGCAGGGCCTATGCGATGAGCATCGCTCAATTTTAGAGGAGGAACTGGCCCAGGTTGGCGAGGAAGTCACCGAGGCAACGCGCGCTGAAATCGATGAGGCCATGGACGTCATCGAGGAGAACATGACCGTCGTCGACGTGGACATGGAGGCTTTCCGTGCCGCACTCGATGGTGAATTTGATCAATTCGACGGTGACCTCTGGCCCGAAGGCACCTTGGACATGGTGCTGGATTTGGCAGCAGAGCATGCCGACGCCAAGTGACCGATAGGAGCCGAAACGGGAGACGGGCCCCGAGATTAAAAAGGCCCGTTCTCCCAGGCATTGCTGCAAAGACCTACACAGGCGCCGTGAAACTAAGGAGTCAGCGTGGACGCCGGAGAACCTAGGCGAGCAAAGCGAGAAAAATCTAAGCGTGACGCCTTCGTCACACGAGTTTCACACGGATTAGCTGCCATCGCTGGCGGCGCATTACTCGCGTTGTTCCTGATCAACATCATTCAGATCGCTGCCCGCCCGGTCATGGGCGGCTGGATTTGGGTGAACGATCTGAGTCGACTTTTGATTACGTGGGTGATCATGATTGGCGCTTCTGCCGCCATCGGATTACGTGAGCACCTCATCGTCGACTTCATAGTAGAACGAGCTCCTGCCTCATTCCGCACAATTAGCGCATATGCCGTGCGCTTATTGGAGTTTGCAGTCGGGCTCATCCTTTTAATAGCCGGATTCGTTGTCGCCGTTGACCGGATGAGCATCCAATACATCCAGCTCGGCATACCCACGGGTTATGCATATTTGGCGGTACCAGTCCTGGGATTTTTTATGGTTCTTTTTGCTCCTCTCATGAGTGTGGGATCCTCCGAAGAACCGTCTCTAATTCAAGACGGCGATGAATCTCAATGACCGAAATCGCCGTGCTTTTTCTGGTCATGTTCGGCCTCATGGCATTTGGGGCGCCGATCTTCGTTGCGATGCTCACCGCCGTACTCGCGACGCTTGTAGTTGGAGATTTTGGATCCGCAACTGCCCTACCAACGCAAATGGCTGGCGGAGTGGATTCATACGAACTACTCGCAATTCCGTTTTTCATCCTCATGGGCTCACTGATGTCAAAGGCTGGATTAACGGAACGGATCGTTGGTTTTCTCATGTACTTCATAGGCGGAATCAAGGGTGGTCTGGCCCATACCGTAATCGGAGCTAGCGCATTCGCGTCCTCAGTTAGCGGATCAGCGCCCGCCGCAGCTTCAATGATCGGCTCCGCAATGTTGCCGATGATGCGCAAGGCAGGCTATCGCCGAGAGTTTTCTGCAGCGACCGTCGCGGTATCCGCTGTTCTAGGGCCGGTGATTCCGCCAAGCGTTCCGATGGTGTTCGTCGCACTCGTCACGTCGCTCTCGGTCGGCCAGTTGTTTATTGCAGGCATTGGTCCTGGTGTTCTATTGATTACCGGACTGCTGCTCGTAGTTATTTTTCGCAGCCGAGGTGACGGGCCGATTCCGGCGACCGAAGCCATCAATCCTTATCGTAAGAAAGGGTTCCGCAAGGTTGCTCTACGTGCCCTTCCTGCGCTGCTTACCCCGATTCTGATACTCGTTGGCGTTATTGGAGGATACGCCACCGTCACTGAAATCTCCATTTTTGCGTCTGCTTATGTTCTAGTTTTAGGGCTAATTTATCGAACATTGAACGTCCGCTCGACTCTCCAGGTATTCACCCAGACTGCGCTTTTTTCGGCAACCATTATGATGATTTTCGCCGCAGTAGGTGGATTTACTTATGTCGTTGCCCTGACGCGGCTGGGGAGCCGAATTGATGCTTGGGTACAGGATGCGGGTCTCGGTGTATTCGCATTCTTATTGCTCACACTTGTATTCTTCCTGATTCTTGGCACGGTCATGGACGCAATTCCGGCAATTTTAATTTTCGTGCCAGTCCTATTGCCCACAGCTATAGCTCTGGGAATTGACCCAATCCACTATGCGGCAATGATCGTGGTCAATCTAATGGTCGGTCTCATTACCCCACCGGTAGGTGCCCTGCTCTTCGTTGTCACGAAACTCGCCAAAGTCGGATTTGGGCCCTTAGTTCGAGAGGCAGGACCTTTCCTCCTGGTGTATTTGCTGGTGATCATACTCACCACGTTCCTACCAGCACTAACGATTGGCCTCCCGCGACTGCTGTTTTAACCGCCCCGCAACTTCAACGAAAGGACGAAGGATGCTGAAGAAATATTACGACTACGTTTCAACAATGTTGGAGCAGGTCATAGAGATCAATGAGGAGGTCATGCCCAAAGTAATAGACGAGACTGCACGCCGCGTCCGCGAAGACAAACTCATTTACGTCTACGGTCCCGGCGGACACGCGAACATTGCAACCCAAGAAGCTTTCTTTAGGGCCGGCGGATTGATGAACATCGCAGCAATTCTCGATGAGGGCACACTGCTATCGAGCGGCGCGCTGCGATCAATGTCAATGGAGCGGACTCCGGGCTATGGCCGAATCGTGATCGACAATTCCGGCCTCAGTGAGGGTGACCTCATTTTGATTGTCAACTCTTATGGAATGAACTCAGCTGTCATTGATTCGACCATGCGTGCTAAGGAGCTGGGGGCCACCGTCGTTGGTATTAGTTCGCGGCAGCATGCCGAAACTATTGGCCCCGATCATCCAGCACGCCACCCTTCAAAGCAAAATTTGCACGATCTCGCTGATATCTTCCTGGACTCGTTGATACCGGTGGGAGATGCCGTCATGAATTTTGATGGGGACGTTCCGGCCGCCGGCGCAGTTTCAACCTTCGCTAATGCTTTTCTGATGAATGCCATACAAATGCTTACTATCGAGCGAATCGTAGCCGAAGGTGGCCGCCCTGCGGTATGGACAAGCGGCAACGCTCCAGGCGGGGATGAAGCAAACGCAAAACTCGTCGGGCGCTTCCAAGGCCGCATTCGCAATCTGTGAGGTTAAAGGGAAACTATTCAATGCTCAATGTGATTCGCAATCGTACTCATGCTGAACTTGGTGCGGCAGGTGCAGAGATCGCAATAGGCGCGATCTCTGCTGCGCACCAGGAAGGCCGAGAAGCCACTGTGCTGCTTGCCGCAGCTCCAAGTCAACTTCCCGTGCTTCGAGCACTAATTGACACAGAAATCCATAAACATCCAGTGCGCTACTTTCACATGGACGAATACGTAGGGTTGACACCCAACGCACCACAGACTTTCGGTGCGTGGTTGAAGCACAACTACTTTGATTCCCTACCGGATATGAATAAAGCGATATTTGAGCGCATCGAAACTGCGGGAGACCCGCAGCAAGCTGCGGCCGCCTATGCCGAACGGCTTCCGGAAAACGGGTTTGACCTAGTGCTGTGCGGCATCGGAGTAAATGGGCATCTCGCATTCAATGACCCAGGAACCGACCTGAATGATGTCCTACCGGTTCGGCATATCGAGTTGGCCGAGGCATCTCGAACGCAGCAAGTTGATGAGGGGCTTTTCCCCAAACTCGCGGATGTCCCCCAATTTGCTATCACATTAACGATCCCTTCAATGCTCAAGGCACGCACCATCATTTGCTCGACATTGGGATCCGCAAAGGCAAAAGCATTGAAAGCCATGCTTGAGTTGCCAATAACTAATGAACTGCCTGCCACAGCCCTAAAAAACCATGATGACGTTACCGTCCTAGCTGATGAGGAAGCTTTAAGCGATGTCCATCAAGACGTATGAGGGGCGCGATGTTCTCACCGGCCGAGGTGTGCGCGTCCTTGTGCGCTCCGGTGTGATTGACAGTTTTGAATTAATTGATGACCCGGCAGAGTTGCCCTGGATTAGTCATGGTCTCGTTGATTTGCAAATCAATGGGTTCGGAGGCGTAGATCTAAACTCTGCCGACCTCACTGTTGAAGAAGTCTCACAGATGACCCGCATGCTCGCAGAATGCGGAACAAGCTTCTGGGTGCCCACGATAATCACCCAAAGCCACGACCACATCGCACAAATACTGCGCACCTTAGCCTTGGCTGTTGAACAGGACCCGGCGGTGGCGGCAGCCATACAGTGTGCCCATATCGAAGGCCCCTTCATCTCTGCGCTCGATGGTCCACGTGGCGCTCATGAGAAGGAGTTCGTCCGCGATATTTCTGTAGAAGAAGTAGCGCGGTGGCAGGAGATCTTCCCAATCGGTTATGTGACGCTCTCACCGCACTGGGATCAAGCACCACGGAAGATCAGTGCGTTGCGCGCTCTAGGGGTCCACGTGGCGATCGGTCATACCCATGCAGATGCCAAGGAGGTCGCCGCCGCGTCAGTCGCTGGAGCTACTTTATGCACCCACCTCGGCAATGGGATGAAAGCCGAAATTGCCCGTCACCCAAATTTACTGTGGGAACAAATTGCCGACCGCACATTAGATGCGGGGCTCATAGCTGATGGCCATCACTTGCCGGCTGCGGTGCTAGAGACGGTTGTGCGCGCAAAAGGAGCAGATAACTGCTTTCTTGTTTCAGACTCAGTCGCTTTGGCAGGCTCGCCACCGGGAAGATATACCACTCCGATTGGCGGCGATGTCATCCTGTCGCAGGATGGGCGCCTGTCGCTTGCGCACAACGAGCACTTATTAGCCGGGGCAGCTGTCCCACTCGCGCACTGCGTGCGTTTTGCGGCGATGCAGACTCAATTAGCGGTATCGGATGTATTTGCAATGGCGACCGAAATACCCGGAAAAATTCTCGGCGAAATATCCGGGCGCGGTAGCGTAGGCGTGATCACAGCGGGTAAACGCGCAAATCTGGTGCTTTGGGATGCGCAGTTCAGACCTATGGAGGTAATTAACATGGCTTCGTCGGCTGAGGTGGCGCAAAGTTGAGCAGGCGAGCAGGTGCGCGGACGCCGCGCGCGACCTCACCGACTATTGCAGATGTCGCCGCGGCTGCCAAGGTTTCGGCTTCGACTGCATCCCGGGCTTTTAACCACCCTCACCTGCTGCGCGAAGAGACCGTCACTCGGGTGAAAGCGGCGGCCGACGCACTCGGATTCCGACACAACCAGCATGCAAAGGCGCTGAGCACCGGACGGTCCTCTGCCTTAGGCCTGATTGTTCCGGATCTTTCAAACCCGTTTTTTCCACCACTCGTACATGCTGCACAACTGACCGCCGAGAGCCAGCATTACTCGCTTTACATACTCAGTAGTGAACGCAATGCTGCCCGAGAACGCCAACTAGCGACCGTCGTAAGTCGCGACGTTGCCGGTCTCATCCTGGCTTCTCCACGAATGTCCACCACGCATATCCAAGAGGTCGCCGAGCAAGTGCCCACGGTACTCATCAACCGGCAGATCACAGGCATGTCGAGCGTTCTCGTTTCGGCCGCACCAGCGATCACCGACGCCGTGGCAAAGGCGGCAGAGCATGAAGTTGCCGGCGTTGCATACATTGGAAGCGATGAGCAATGGTGGCCCAACATCGAGCGGGAAACCAGAGCTCGCGAAGAGGCTGCAAAGCGTTCATTGCCCTATCGGCGCCTCCGTTTGAGCGAACCAACCTATGAAAATGCCCGACGGCTAATGCTCTCTATGGACTACCGTCCGGGCGAACTGCTCATTGCTTTTGACGATATCGTCGCTCACGGTGTCGTTGACGGCATGGGCGCCCGCGGCCATCACGCTCCCCGAGACTTTCGCGTTCTGGGTTGTGATGATGCCCTTCCTATTAACACGCACCCCGCATTGGCAACCGTACATCTCGATACCCGTACGGCCGCACGCATTGCCGTCGATCTGCTTCTTGCGCAAGGGCGCGGCGACGAGGCGCAAAACGTCACAGTGACGGGCGTTTACCGTCGAGGCCAGACCATTTAACTCCGTTTTATGCCGCTGATGCGCACAAGCCGAAATAACCGGCACCTGAGGCCGCAGCAAACCGGCGATGTCAAGCGCAACGTCTGGCCGAAGTTTCTGCGCTGCTTGCATATCTACACACTGAATGCGTGATACCGGGGTAGCCGTCGTCAACATTGACAACGGCTACGGGGCTGGGCACATGGCGGCACAAATCGCGGCCAGCACTGACTGAACGCTGCAAGAATCGGCACTAGCCGACCAGTAGAACACCAAATTATCGCAGCCATTGCTCGGTGCGCTTTATAGGCAATAAGGCGCAGAGCCCTAACCATGCTCCCTCATGTTGACGACGCAAAGAATGTGCTGCATACTGCAAGCACGTTGCAAGACATGTTTTGCAGTATTGCTGCAAATGGTTGAGACAAGAGGAACCATGACTGCGAAGAGGCAGCTGTCACTTGGAGTCGTCGGATACGGTAACCGCGGTGTAATTGCCCAACGCGCAGCCGCAGCCGATGGAAACAGTTCAGTTCGCGCAATCTACGACCCTGCTTCCGCGGCGCGCGAGCGCGCAAGGGACTTCTTTGGCCCCGATATCCACATCGCTGAAGAGCTCGAAGAACTGAGCGAACTTGACGCTGTTTTCATCACCTCCCCCGATGACGCGCATATGGAGCAGGCTGTCGCACTGCTAAATGCTGGCGTTCCCGTGTTTGTCGATAAACCTTTGGCCATCACGCTGGAAGGCGCCGATGCCATTTTGCGCGCCGCCTACACGTCGGGCACAAAACTCTATGTTGGCCATAATTTGCGCCACATGCCCGTGATTCGACTGCTGAAGCAGATAGTTGATTCGGGCCGTATTGGCGAGGTGAAAGCCGTGTGGTGCCGTTACTTCGTGGGTGATGGCGGTGATCGCTTTTTTAAAGATTGGCACGCTGAGAGGTCTAAAGTTAACTCCTTGCTGCTGCAAAAAGGCGCACACGATATTGACATCGTTCACTGGCTCGCTGGTGGCTACACCCGCCGCGTTAGCGCTATGGGCGACCTGGTTGTTTATAACCAGATAGAAGATCGCCATAAGGGCGTTGGCAAACGCTTGGTGCGCGACTGGTTAAACCGGGAAAAAAACTGGCCGCCGCTTGAAAATACCGGCATGAATCCAGTTATCGACGTCGAAGACATCTCGATGATGACGATGCAAATGGACAACGGGGCATTCGGCACATATAACGAGTGCCACTTCACGCCCGATTATTGGCGCAATTACACCGTTATTGGGACCGAGGGCCGCATTGAAAACTTTGGTCTGGGCGATGACGGTGTGGTGCGCATCTGGGATAAGCGCACAGTATTTAAAGAAAGCGGTGACGAGGAAATCCCGATACCCACTGCACAGGGTGGTCATTACGGCGCTGATCCGGCACTTCTGGCTGAATTTTTGCAGTTTGTGCGCGAGGGAATCCCAACCGAAACTTCCCCTGTCGCGGCCCGAGAGGCCGTTGCCGCTGCGTCCTTAGCAACGGAATCTATGCGTGGAAATGGCTCAACTTACGAGGTTCCCGCGCTGCCAAATGAAGTCCGCACCTACTTCGAAAAGGGACAGATACGCGATACCAACATCAATTCTATCTACTGAACTTAAGCTTCCGTAGGCAGTAAAGATGCGCTACGGGAAAAATTCACTGGAAGGAGTCAGCAATGACGCACTCACCTAACACTCGAACCGCGACGCGAATGGGGGTGTTAGCCACGTCAGTAGCGCTGTTTCTTACTGCATGCAGCGGTTCCACCACCGATGCGAATGAAGACGCGGAAGGCAACGTTCCGGAAAATACCGGCACGCCTGATGATGTGATGGAATCCCCGATGCTCACCGAGCTCGTGGATTCTGGAGATCTTCCACCACTTGAAGAACGGCTTCCTGCTGAGCCGATGGTTATGACTCCAGTCCATTCCGAAGGCCAATATGGCGGCACGCTCAAGCGGGCCCAGGCGGATGCCCAAAACCGGGCCATAACGGAGTCTTTTCAAAATGCCGGCTTACTCGAATGGGATTGGGACGCTGAAGAACCCATCGCCAGCCTGGCGGAAGATTTTGAAGTATCTGATGACAACCGGGAATACACCTTCAAACTTCGAGACGGTCTGAAGTGGTCGGATGGGGAACCATTTACTGCCGAAGACTTGATGTTCACGTTTGAGGACTGGCTCGGCAACGAAACCACAATGCCCTTTGCGCCGTTCTGGTTCTCCGATGGCGACGGGAATACGCCACAGACCGAACAGATCGATGAACTGACAGTAAAGGTCACGTTCAGCGAGCCCTTTTCGCTATTCACCAAGTACTTGGCGCATCCGGGCGTCAGCCACCAGTTCATTAAGCCCAAGCATTATTTATCGCAATTTCACCCCGACTACACCGATCCAGATGAGGTGGACGATCTCGTTAAAGAAGCGGGTTTTGACGCTTGGGATCAGTACTTCGGCGATCGCGACAACGCCTGGACGAACCCCGATCGTCCCGTGATGGGCGCCTATGTGGTCAGCTCCGCGCCCTCTTCCCAAAGTGGCACCGCCGAAATGGAACGGAACCCCTATTTCTGGAAAACCGACCCGGCGGGTCGGCAACTCCCCTACATCGACAACATCCAGGTTCAAGTCCTAGAGCAGGATTCGATTGATCTGCGAGCGGCAAACGGCGATCTGGATTTTCAAGCAAACTTCTTGGGCTACAACACCACCGAAGTTTACTTAGAAAACGCCGAATCGCGTGGATACAACGTTTTGCGTTGGGAGTCGACCGGCACCTTGCTCGGACTGAACTTCAACGTTTCCGTCCCAGATGATGACATGCGGGAACTTTTCTTGGATCGCGATTTCCGGGCTGCTTTCTCACAGGCCATTAACCGCGATGAAATCAACGAAACACTTCTGGGTGGCCTGGGGATCATCACTCAGCCAACAGCGCCAGAGGGCAGCGAATATCACATCGATGGCGCAGGGCAAAACAATATTGAATACGACCCCGACCAGGCCAATGAACTCTTGGACGGAATCGGGTTGGATGAAACCAATTCCGACGGAATCCGCCTGATGGAAAACGGAGATCCGCTCCAAATAACGCTCTCATACGTGGAAAACAACACCTTCGTTCCCAACACCGACGCGTACAACATGGTGTCTAAGGACTTGAAGGAAGTTGGGATTGATCTCGTACTGCGCCCGGTCGACGGCTCGCTCTACGCTGAATTGCGCGGCGGGAACGACTTTGAAATGTCGGGTACTAACGTCGCGGAAGATGACTGGGATTTAGAACCCGTTTGGTATATCCCCACAGCCGCGAACAGCCACAGCGCTCCCGGCTACGGAGCTTGGTACACCTCCGGCGGTGACGAAGGCATGGAGCCGCCGGCCGAGTTTAAAGAACTGATGGATCTATGGGATGACCTGCGGACCGCGGAATCGGATGAGGATCGGATCGCAGCTGGAAAACAAATCATGCAGATTCACGATGATGAAACCTTCATCATCGGTCTGGTGAAACTGCCGTTCCACCCGGTCATCGCCTCGCAGGACCTAATTAACGTCCGTGACGATGAACCGAAGTTTTCCTTCTACTACGGCCGCGAGGGCATAACTAAGCCCGAACTGCTGTACTTCTCCTCCGGCGAATAAGACCAGTGGACGGTTGGTGGCCCCCGAGAAGCCCTGACTTGGGGGCCACCAACAACTGGTGAAACGAGGACTTTATGTTGCGGTATATCGCGATCCGGCTCCTGCACGCGATTCCGACGCTGTTCATCATTTCGGTGATCGCGTTTTTTGTCATTCAGCTGCCGCCCGGCGACTTTCTCTCCACGCAAATCGCGTATCTGGAATCGCAGGGTGCCAGCGTAGATTCTTCACAGATAGAAGCGCTGCGCATCCGATACGGCATTGGTGACCCTTTTTGGGTGCAATACTGGAAATGGATCACCGCGATCTTGTTCAACGGCGACTTTGGGCTCTCATTCCAATATCAGCGCCCGGTTTCTGGCCTGATCATGGACCGCCTAGGCCTCACGCTCATCTTGGGATTGGCCACGTTGTTCTTCACCTGGATTATCGCGCTGCCCGCCGGTATTTACTCTGCTATTCGTCAGCACTCCATCGGGGAATACATCATTTCAGGGCTGGGCTTTGTCGCGCTGGCGATCCCGAACTTCTTAGCAGCCCTAGTTTTGGCATATATCGCCTTCGCTTTTTTCGGACACAGCGTTGGTGGGCTGTTCTCGCCCGAGCACGCCAATGCGCCCTGGTCGCTGGCAAAAATAGGCGATTTACTCCAACACCTATGGATTCCCGTGATCGTGATCGGCCTAGCTGGAACTGCCGGCATCATCCGCACGATGCGCGCCAATTTGCTCGATGAGCTGCACAAGCCCTATGTCACCGCTGCTCGAGCTAAAGGCCTACCCGAGCGACGGGTAATCGCCAAGTACCCCGTGCGCATTTCGCTTAACCCGTTCATCTCAACTATTGGATGGAACATCCCCCAACTATTTGACGGGGAAGTAATCGTGGCCCAGGTCTTAGCCCTGGGAACGATGGGCCCGCTACTGCTAACAGCGTTGAAATCACAAGACATGTATCTAGCCGGTGGAATATTGCTGATTATCGCCGTTTTAACCGTAATCGGAACATTAATTTCGGACATCGCTTTGGCGGCAGTTGATCCCCGCGTGCGGTTTGGAAAGGCGTGAGGTGAAGAAACATGTCTTTAGCCCCCATCCCCAGTGATGATCCCAAGGAACAGCTCGAAACGGCCGAGCCGGAATCCGGTGACCCGAAAGACGAACGCGTCCAACTCGCTACTGCTTCACAGCGTCAGCTCATCTGGATGCGTTTTCGCCGCCACAAAATGGCGATGCTCGGCCTGTGGATTTTAATCCTCATGTATTTCGTAGCCGCGCTCGCCGGATTCTTCGCCCCTTTCACTACCAACTCCGCCCACTCCACACACGCTTATCATCCGCCGCAACTGCCGAAGTTCTCTATTTCAGATGGCTTTTACGTCCACCCCTCCGAGGGGCGCACCGACATCGACACCCTCAAACGTGTTTTCGAAGAAGACACGAGTGAAAAAGTAGAACTGGGCTTCTTCGTCAAGGGCGAGCCCTACAAACTATTCGGCGTAATAGAAAGTGATCGTCACTTCTTTGGGCCGAAGGAGATGGGCGAGAGATTTTACTTATTCGGTGCCGATCGGGCCGGCGCTGATGTGCTTTCAAAATTGATTTATGGCTCTCAGGTTTCCCTGTCCATCGGCTTGGTGGGCGTTGCGATTTCGCTCGTACTGGGCCTGATTCTGGGCGGAATATCCGGCTACTTTGGCGGCTGGGTCGACAATCTCATTCAAAGGTTCATTGAACTGATCATGTCGATTCCCACGCTGCCGCTGTGGCTGGGACTAGCTGCCGCAATTCCACCGACGTTCGGCATTGTGCCCACGTATTTGATGATTACGGTCATACTTTCGCTGCTGGGCTGGACCTCTCTTGCCCGTGTCATTCGCGGTCGCCTTTTGCAAACGCGCGATGAGGATTTTGTTTTAGCAGCGCGGTTGGACGGCGTCAGTACAGCCCGCATTATTCGCCGGCATTTGCTGCCCTCGTTCATGTCTCACATCATTGCCACCGTTTCGCTATCAGTGCCGGCGATGATTTTGGCCGAGACCTCACTGTCGTTTCTGGGTCTCGGCATGCGGGCGCCCGCAATTTCTTGGGGCGTATTACTCCAGGACGCTCAAAGCGTGAAAACTGTTGCAACCGCGCCCTGGCTCTTAATTCCGGGTATTGCAGTGGTGCTAGCGGTGGTCGCTTATAACTTCGTCGGCGATGGACTGCGAGATTCTGCCGACCCGTATGGAAAGAGGTCAGAATGAGTATGGATGAACGCGATCTGATCCTTGATATACGCGGGCTGCGGACCATCTTCAGTACCGATGAGGGTGTTGTCAACGCGGTTGCGGGAATTGATTTCCAAGTCGAACGCGGCACCACCACCTGCATTGTGGGTGAGTCCGGTTCGGGTAAATCCGCCACGGCTCGATCCATCATGCAGGTAATTGACCGCCCGGGCGTGATTGACGAGGGCGAAATATGGTTCCGGGCAACGCCCGATTCGCAGGCCGTCGATATCGCAGCCATGTCACTAAAGAGCTCCGAGATTCGCAAGATCCGCGGCAAGCAAATTGGCCTGATTTTCCAAGAGCCAATGTCATCGCTCTCGCCGGTGCATACGATCGGTAATCAGATTTCCGAGGTACTGGAAATCCATGAGGGCCGCAAACCCAAAGAGGTGCGCGAGCAGGTCATTGAAGAGTTGCGTCGGGTGGGAATTCCGCGTCCCGAGCAGCGCATTGACTCCTATACCTTTCAACTTTCTGGGGGTATGCGACAGCGCGCCATGATTGCCATGGCTCTCGTCGCTCGGCCCCAACTCGTAATTGCCGATGAGCCCACTACCGCATTGGACGTAACCACGCAGGCACAAATTCTAGATCTGCTCAATGATTTGAAGCAATCTTTGGGAATGACACTTCTGTTCATCACCCATGATTTGGGGGTGGTAGCCGAGATTGCGGACAACGTCGTGGTGATGCGCGATGGGAAAGTCGTCGAAGCTGGCACCGTGTCGGACATCTTTCATCGACCGCAACATGACTACACCAAGCAGCTCCTGTCTTCTTTGCCGCAGCGGTGGAAAGAAAACCCGTTCGGTGAAGACGGTGGTTCCCGCTCGCTGTCCAAAATCAGTGTCGACGAGCCGGATCCAGGCACGCCCGCCGCGGCCCGCGATGCAGAACCTGGGGCCGAGCAGACGGACGCGAACGCGCCGATTTTGCAGATTAAAAACCTGACCATGCGCTTTGAAACTGTGGCCGGCAAACTCTTTGGACGTAAGTCTAAGGACTCGATTACCGCCGTTGATGATGTTTCGCTCAGCGTGCCGACGGGCAAAACGATCGGGCTGGTTGGTGAGTCTGGCTGCGGCAAAACGACACTGGGGCGCACGGTGTTGCGCGCTTACCGGCCCACCAGCGGTGAGTTGCTCTATCGCCGTTCGGACGGGCGCGTTGTGGATTTAGCGCAAATGTCGCAGCGTAACTTGATTCCTTATCGCCGCGATATCCGCATGGTTTTCCAAGACCCGTACGGTTCGCTCAACCCGCGCATGACCGTTGAGCAAGTGATTGGTGAGCCGCTAGCTGTGGCAAAAATTCCCAAGGCAGAGATTCGCGAGCGCGTCCATGAGGCCCTGCGGCGGGTGGGGCTGCGTTCCGATATGGCGGCGCGTTACCCGCATGCGTTTTCCGGTGGCGAGCGTCAGCGCATCGGTATTGCCCGTGCCCTGATCACAAATCCGCGTTTTGTAGTTGCTGATGAGGCGGTTTCTGCCCTCGATGCTTCTGTGCGCACGCAGGTTCTTGAGCTGCTTGGTCAATTGCAAGAAGAGTTAAATCTGACATACCTGTTTATTTCCCACGATTTGTCGGTCATCGAGCAAATCTGTGATGAGGTGGCGGTCATGTATTTCGGTGAGCTGGTGGAGCACCGAAAAGCGGCCGATTTATTTGCTGACCCGCATCATGACTACACCCGCGCCCTGCTTTCAGCTGTTCCGATTGCTGATCCGGATGAACGCGGCACGAAGCAGCGAATCGTTTACGCTCCCTGACGCCGCGAAACTAGCCGCGCGTGAGTGGCTCAGTTGCCGCGAGAATCGTTTCCCACGGGGCGCGGTGAACAAGTCCCGGAATAAGCCCGTGCCACGCCCCGCGCCCGGTGTCGTACTCGCGTTTGCGCCAAAAATCATCCGGGTTTACGGATTCATCGTTTAGATCCAAGCCAGTGATTCGCGGGTCACAAAAAGCCGCGAGCCGGGCCAGATATGCGCCATAGCCACGCCCGGTCAGCGACACTTCATCACCGGCAAAAATGTCGACCGCGCGCAGCACATCCCACACCTGTGCCGCCGCGAGCGAGTCGCCCAGCCACAGCAAATCGGTGAGGATCCGGTAGGTAGAAGACGCCTGGTTTGCTGGTGGAAGTCCGTCGCGATCATGGGGAGCAAGAGCGCCGCGGCCGCGCACATCTAAAGCGAGAACGCCACCCGCGGACGGAGCAGATTCCGGGTGCGGTGGCAGCAGGGGTCTTTCGTGCTCGAGGTCGTTACTGCCCTGATCTAGCAGGACAATGTGCCCCACCGGCGCACTGGGATTGCCGGACTCTTCCGGCATGAGCACGCCCGCACCCCAAATATTTTCTTCAGTGCGCCACAGAGCGTGCCACTCTCCCGCCGTCGGAATAAAGCGAACATGGGGCGCGACTGGTCGGCGATGATTATGGACGCGTTCGCGAAGCCAGGCCCGCGCTTGTTCCCGCCCCTGTTCCGGTGACTGCGTCTGTCGAGGTTTCTGTGCCGCGGCACGATCCGATCGGGCCTGTTTCTTTATCTCTTGCTGTAAAAAGTCGAACGGAAAAACACTCGGCACATCCCGTCCTATTTGCCCGCTGTCGGTGACCTGTAACTGTTCCGGCGCCAGGAGAGGCGGTTCATAACACGAAATGTCACCCGCAATCTCGTGCTCGAAGTGGCGCGCAAAGAATTCAATAGCTGCAAGCGCCATATCGCGCTGGTAAACGTGCGGGGCTGCCACGCGCACGAGGTGAAATTTCTCGCCGTTGCCTGTCAGTTCCCAGGCGCGCCGAGCCCGAGAGGTGGCGCGTAAGGTGCCCTCGATGGGAAAGAAGTCCCAGTCGGCGGCCAGTACACACACCGGTTTGGGTGCCATTGCCATCAGCAGCCACTCGTGATCCAGCCCGGCGTCGGCGGCGTCTAAGAGAATTTGTTCGGCGTCCTGACGCGCTCCAGACCGAATGTATTCGCGCCGCGAGCTGACGTAAGTTGCCGGTGCGGCGCCGGCCAATCGCGGATGAAGCGTCATGAGGAGCGTGGTTAGCATCCCGCCGCCCGATGACCCGGTTGCGATGATCTGCTCGCCGTTCACATCGGGCCGGTGCAGCAAGTAATTTAGGACGGCGTCCGCATCACTTAGAAAGAAACGTGCCAGTGACGTGCCGGCCCACCAGTAGGGGATGCCTGCGTATGTGTGTTCCGTTGTTCCCGGCGCGATCGGTGGTCTTGCGTCGAGATAACTGTGGCGCTCGCCCTGGCCCACCGGGTCAAAACTGGCAACGAGAAACCCGGCGGCAGCAAACAGGCCGGCGACTTCTTGATATGTGGGCTCGGCCTTACCCGCCGGCGCGTGACCGCAGAGGAAAAGGACGGCCGGGTGAGGCCCGGGAGTGTTGGGAACGTAGAGATTTACGGGAATGCGGGTGCCGGCAGGGCTGGTGAGGAGCACCTTCTCAAGAAAGTAGCGCGCCGTATCCGCCTCCACCCTGTTGCGAACTACAGCTTCGACGGTGCAGCGGGCGGGATTCACCGCGGCGGCGGACGTTACTGGGGCATTCCCGGCCTGGGCTGCAAAGTTCGGGAGCGTTCCCCCGATGCCTGTTTCCACCAGGGTGGTGACGCGGTCTTGAAATTCTCGCAGGTCGGTTTCGCTAGAAATTGCTGTATCAGCGATTGCTTCGCCACGTCGCAGCGCAGCAACGGTGCGTGATTCGACCTCGCGCCAAAGATCTTGGCTGGGATCGTGGTAGCCGTCAAGATTCGGCTGCAGCATGAACACCTACCTCACTTTGCGGCAAATTTTGTTAGTTGCGTGCATTATTGCAGCGAGATATGTAAACTGTGAAGTCAATTGAAAACTTCGCGAGAAGAGTGTTAATTCATGTCTGTCCGATACGCCATTTGCGGACTATCTAATCGTGGGCTGG
>JAJYRW010000299.1 GCA_021793895.1 Actinomycetes bacterium | reverse complement strand
CGATCTACACTTGAAATGCTGGCCAGCCCGTCACTATTTGGGGAACAAAAATTAGTAATCGTCTCCGGGGTGGAACAAACCAATGACGATTTTCTTGCTGAAGCCACCGATTACGTAGCTGCTCCCCCGGCGGATGTTTGGCTCATTTTGCGCCATGGCGGGGGCGTGCGCGGAAAGCGCTTGCTGGATGCAATTAAGGCGTCCCAGCACCCGATTGTGGATTGTGACGTGATTAAGCGCGATGCGCAAAAGGCCGATTTTGTATTTGCTGAGTTCCGCCGGGCTCGGCGGCGGGTAAATTCCGAGGCGGTGCGGGCCCTGGTAGATGCCGTGGGCAGCGACCTGCGGGAACTTGCGGCTGCCTGTGGTCAGCTTATTTCCGATACTTCCGGTGCCGTCTCCGCCGATTTAGTGGACAAGTATTACGGGGGCCGCGTCGAAGCTAACGCCTTTAAGGTCGCGGACGCGGTCGCTGCTGGCCGCCGCGGTGAAGCCCTGGTGAATCTGCGTCACGCACTAGCCACCGGCGCGGATCCGGTGCCGATCGTGGCCGCATTGGCCATGAAAATGCGCGCGCTCGCCAAGGTCGCGGCGGCGCGCACCCGCGGACTTTCAGCACGTGATTTGGGCATGGCGCCCTGGCAGGTCGACCGCGCGCGTAAGGAACTTGCTGGCTGGACACCGGACGGCATCGCGACCGCAATTTCGGCCATAGCCCAAGCAGATGCTGAAGTAAAAGGCTTAAGCCGCGACCCAATTTTCGCGGTGGAGCGCGCGGTGCTGCGCATCGCCGATTGCCATGGCCGCGACTTCACCTTGCAAGGATGAACGAAACGCCGGGCCGAAGTCTTTGAGCAGGCCGCGCCGGGGCAGAATTCGCTCAGCCGACCGCGTCGGGCTACCTCGTCCGCGCCGACTGCCCGGGCGAACCTTCGTCAAACACGACTGGGCCGGCACCTTGAATCAGATGCCGGCCCAGTATGAAGTTCAAACGTCGGAAATTAGAGCGCGTTTACGGCCTTTGCCAGCGCGGACTTCCGGTTTGCCGCTTGGTTCTTGTGAATGACACCCTTGGCGGCGGCCTTGTCCAGCTTGCGGGACGCGGCTTGCAGTGCAGCATCAGCGTCTTCCTTGTTGCCAGCAGCAACAGCTTGCCGGACGCGCCGGACATAGGTGCGCATTTCTGACTTAACCGTCAGGTTGCGCTCGCGCGACTTTTCATTGGTCTTGTTGCGCTTGATCTGGGACTTAATATTTGCCACGAATAGATCTCTCTGTACTTCTCGCCGAAGCGATTGGTGAACATTGCCGTGAGGGCGGCTGCCTGCTACCGGGGCTGGCGTGGGGCACCATTGGCGGTATCAGACTCGAAATACTCTACAGGCTTAGGCGGCTAATTAGGAATTCACCCTGGTTTCCAACAGCATCTGCAGGTCGTCATCGCTGCCCGGGGTCAACATCACTCGACCGTGCCGATCCGTACTGCCAATTTGGGTGCCGCGGTTTGCGTACATATCCCAGGCGCTTTGGCTTGGATGACCGTAGTCGTTTTCCGCGCCAACACCAATCAAGGCAACGCGCGGTTGCAGTAGTGCGGCAAGTTCCTCAGATTGCCGATTTGATCCGTGATGCGCCATCTTGAGCACATCCACCTGAATTTGTGGTAAGTGCGCATGAAGGGAGCGCAACACTCCGCGTTGGCCAGATTCTTCAACATCGCCCAGCGCGAGCAGCCAAACCTCGCCCTGCGTAGTTGCAATGCGCAAAGCCAATACATTCGACAGGTCGTTCACGCTGGTACCGTCATCCGCGCCGGCGGGCATGAGATCCACGGCCCGTGCCGTGGGCCAAACTAGCTGCCATTCGATTCCCGGTAATTTGCCATAATTTTTGATTCGACCCTCCGCGTGCACGCTCGTTCCAGCAACAAATTGATCGACCGAAAGACCCGAGTTCGCCAATTCCGGCTCCGGTAATGACTCCACCAACATTCCGGTGGATTGCTCGGCTGAGACCGCTGCGAGAACTGCTTGGGCGGGCCCGGAAGTTGCCCGGGGTTCTTCCCATACTGGGACGAGGACCTCTTGGACCTCCGCCTGGTCTAATACGGGCTCCAAGCCACCAACGTGATCTAAGTGCCAGTGCGTGAGGACTAGTAGGTCGATCTCATTCACGCCCAGGTCCTGCAAACACTTTGCGGCGGCAGTGCCCGGTGGCCCCACGTCAATCATCATGATGGCTCCGGGGCTGGAGCGAATAACCAGTGCATCCCCCTGCCCCACGTCACACTGGACGGCGAACCAGTCTCGCTCGGGGTAGCCCCCTCCAGCCAGACCGCGCAGGTTTTTTCCCACGCCGGTGCCGGCGATAAGCACCACGATCAGCACCGCGCTCCCGCCCAAAATCCCGTAAAACCGGCGGTGGACGAAAAAATGCGCCCCAAAATGCCTCGGAAGGTACGCGCGGCCTACCAGCGCGGCCGCGATGAGAATGACCGCCGCTCCCAACGCCCACCAGGCTCCCGGTGGTGGGGGCCATTCCACCGTCGCGCCAGGTAGCGCAGCCATGGTCTGGGCCACACTCGAAATTCCCTGTGCTGGCAAAACGGTCAACCACAAGATGGCCGGAGCCAGCGGCGGCACGATAAGACACATGAGTAGACCCGCAGCGCCGGGCAGCGAAATAAACGGAAACAGCGGCGTAGCCAGCACGTTGGCGGGCAGCGAGTACAGCGTTAATCGCGGATCAATCGCGAGCAATACCGGCAGGCAGGCGACTTGCGCGCTGGCACTTACCGCGAGCGCGAGCGCGAGCGTTTTTGGAATCCGGCGCTCTCGAAGCCACTGGCTAACGGGCCCAGCGGCCATAACGATGGCCGCGGTAGACAGAACGGACATCGAAAATCCGGCGTCGCGGGCCAGCCACGGATCCAAAATCAGCAGCACAATTACCGCCACCGCCAGGGCCGAAATTGCGCG
>JAJYRW010000298.1 GCA_021793895.1 Actinomycetes bacterium | reverse complement strand
CATGGCCGGCTATGGCGCATCGGCCTCCACTTTGGGGGCCACCCGGGCGGGGCGGCGCGCGGCCAGGGGTGTGGCGCGACACCTGGAAGCAGCATTGCACTAGTACACGCGAGACGCTCGCTGGCAGTTAGTTACTTACCGTTGCGCTCGCGATGGGAGCATCCCGGCCAGCAGCACGGGCGGCGTTTTCCAGCGGCGAGTTCTGCTTTGGCCCGCGCGATTCGACGGGAGCGGGTCTCGGCTTTCTTGGCATCTTCAATCCAGCAGATCCATTCATTGCGCGCCAGTGGCGTGATGGTTTCCCAGGCTGCGCGTACGGCCTCGTCCGCGCGCACCGCAGTGGCGAAGTCATGGGGAAGTTCGTGCACCGTTCCCGCCGGTAGGGCAGACGATTTCATGGAGATCAGTTTACGCCTGCCCTACCGGGCTGGGAAGCTATTCGAGGAGTGCTACTAGGCGGCCCGTAACTTCACCCCGCTTGAGCTTTTCAATTCCGTCGGGAATTTCGTCAAAGGTGATCGTGGTCATGGCCGGAACCACATCGCCCGACGCGAAGAGTTCATAGCAGGCGGCCACGTCTTCGACCGTTCCGCCGTTGGAACCTAAAATTCGCGCCTGTTTTAATATCACGTCGCGGGTGTTTATGGTGGCTTCCAATTTGCCCATTCCCACTACGACGATGGTGCCATCGCGGCGGATTGCGTCAATCGCCTTGGCGGTTGTGTCACCGAATCCGGCGTAGTCGACGACAACGTCATAGGTATCGGCTTCGAGTTCATCGATGGTCTTGACGATCTTGTTGACGCCGGCTTTTTCTGCTTCGGGCCACACGTCCTCATTGATTTCGACGACTGTGACGTCCGCCCCGGTTACCACCGCTACGCGGGCTCCGATTTGGCCCAGTCCGCCAAAACCAACGACTGCGACTTTGTCGCCGGCTTTTACGTCCCCGATGGTCATCATGGCGTAATAAGAGGTCATCCCGGCATCGGTACCTGCCGCGGCTAGTTCATAGCTGAGACCTTCGGGCATGCGTACTAGGTCTGTTACGGGGGCGCGGTGCTTATAGGCAAATCCTCCATCGCGGCTGTAGCCGGGGGTGGTGTCGCTGGCGGTGGGGCAAATGCCAACCCGGTCACCGACCTTCCAGTCAGTGACGTCCGGCCCAACTTCAATAATTTCTCCCGCGACCTCGTGGCCCATTGCTACCGGGAGGGTGGGGAAGAGAGGCATCCAGCCCTCATCTTCTAGCGCACCGACGTCGGAGTGGCAGATTCCGGCGGCTTTTACAGCCAGAACTACCTCACCGGGCCCCGGTTTCGGGTCAGCGATCTCATCTAGTTTTAGCGGCTTATTAGTACCGTAAAATTGCCAGGCTTTCATCAGGCCCCTTCCGTATCGTGTACGTCCAGGCTAGGCACTGTTTCGGGCTGGAACCGGGGGCTAAAGTCCCCCGCGCGCAGCGCTTTTTTACTCCGTGGCAGGGCACGTTCAGTTGGGGCGGCTAACTACTTTTGTGAACCCGCCAGCAGTGCTTGTACGAAGTAACGCTGGAATGCGAAGAAGACGAACAGGGGTACGAGCATTGAGAAAAACGCCCCAGCCGACAGCACGTCGATGTTCGCGCCAAACTGTCGCAGCTGGCTTTGAATCGCGACCGTGAGCGGCTGCGATTCGGAGTTGGTGAATATCAGCGCGATCAGCATGTCGTTCCACGTCCACAGAAACTGGAAAATTGCCAGCGATGCAATCGCGGGGCCGCCCAGCGGTAAGACAACGCGAAAAAAGATGCGAGCCTCACTTGCGCCATCGATCCGGGCAGCTTCTAGCAGTTCGCCCGGAATCTGGATAAAGAAGTTTCGTAGTAAAAATATGGCAAAGGGCAGGCCAAAGCCGACGTGAAACAGGACCACGCCCGTAATTGATCCGAAAATTCCCAGGTTTCCAAATAGGCGGGCCAGCGGAATCAGTGCTACTTGAATCGGCACCGCCAGCAGCACAATGACGACGATCAGGAGCCAGTCTCGACCCGGAAAGTTCATCCACGCGAACGCGTACGCCGCTAGCGCCCCCACAACTACTACCAAGATTGTGGCCGGAACCGCAATCATGATTGTGTTCCACAGCGAGCCGGTGATGGTGGGGTTCGAAAGTAAATTGACGTAGTTTTCGATGGTGAGTTCGGCTGGCTTGGTCAGTACCGTCCACCAGCCCGAGGCGGCATTGTCGCCGACCGTGCGCAAAGACATCAGCATCAAGCCGATGGTGGGAATTAACCAAAATACGGCTATTACGAGTAGAACGAAGTTGACTATGCCCTTGCTAAAAAAGCCGGCAATTCGGCTCGCGACCGATTTTTTGCGACGCTGCGGGGCTGGCCGCGCAGTAGGCATGGTTTGAGTTTGTGCGGTCATCAGCCTCGCTCCTCCCTAAACCGCCGAATGTTAATGATCATCGAGGGCAAGACCAGTACGAGCAGGAGTACCGCAAGTGCGCTACCGAGCCCCTGGTTGTTGCCGCCTCCGAAGGAAACGCGCCACATTTCGACCGCGATTACGTTCGCCGCCGCCTGGGAGGAGCCGGGCGGAATGACGTATACCAGGTCGAATATTTTCAGCACGTTAATGATGAGGGTCACCAGTACGACAATGATGACCGGCGAAAGTACCGGGACGGTGATTTTGGTGAAGACGCGCCACTCATTTGCGCCATCTACACGCGCGGCTTCCTGGAGTGTGCGGTCCATCGCCGACAGGCCCGAAGAAATCATCACCATGGCAAAACCGGCCCAAATCCAGATATAGGACAGGATGATTACGGCGGTAATGAAACTGGAACTGAGCCACGAAACGCCCTGCGTTCCGGCGTCAAAGTTCGTGGCGGGCAAGGCGATGCGGTAGTCGCCGGGATCTAGGCCTTCCAACACGAAAGTTCCGTCATCGTCGGTCGTGGCGCTGGCGATGATCTGGCCATCTGCATCAAC
>JAJYRW010000297.1 GCA_021793895.1 Actinomycetes bacterium | reverse complement strand
GCTAAACGCGACGAGATCTCCTTAGAAACGCTCACTGGCGAAATGGCGGGCGGCGAAGAACTCGAACAGTTGGCACACGAGTTAAAGCGCTAAGAGTCCGTGTTTGAAAATAGGAAATAAATCGAGTCTGGGGCCGGGTCTTCATTCCTCGCCCCAGACTCGATTGACTACCGGCACGGTAAACAAAATCACGAATCCATTGCAGTATTTGCCTGCTACTGCTGCCTGTCACTTCGGCCACCAAGGGGTGCTGGCGTGTACCGATGTAGTGCCGCAGCCTATTGACTAAATAACGAAAAGCGGAATGAGTACAGGCTGGCGCGGTATAGGTGGTCGCCAACTTCGACTACTCGCCCATCATCAGTGCGCGCAATGCGGCGCATGACCAGCAGGGGCGCTCCTGGTTCTTCCTCCAGGGTTTCGGCTTCGGACTCGCTGGCTTCGCGTGCGCCAATCTCCTGCATGGCGGTAGCTATTTCAATATCTTTCTCGCGCAGGCACTCGTAGAGACCTTTTTCGTTCAGGTCGTGCCAGGATGGTGCGATGTCAAACGGGATGAGGTTTGCCATAAGGGCCAGCGGGTGTTTGTCTGCGTAGCGCAGCCGCGTTATCGATACCAAGCTGTCGCCCGTTTTTATTTGAAGCTCTTCGGCTTCGTCGGCGGTGGATTCTCGAATCTCATAAGAAAGAGTTTTGGTCGTGGGGTTTAACCCGGCTCTGATTAAGTCCTCGTTAAGCGATGAGAGTTTCATCGGTCGATGGACGTGCGGCGGCGTGACCCGGGTACCTACTCCGCGGCGCCTCGTAATGAGCCCCTTTGTTGTTAGCTCTTGCAAAGCGCGGCGCGCCGTTGGTCGCGCGACTTTCAGGCGCTGGGCCATGGAGATTTCATCTTCTATCAGCGTACCGGCTGCCAGTTCCCCTGAGAGTATTGCTTTTTCAATCGGATCAGCAATTTGCACATACAGCGGCGCGCCTGATGAGCGATTAATGGTGATGTTCGGCGAATAGATCTCGTTCATCTAGACACGCTCCTTGGGGATTGTCAGAGCAGGGGGGCTGATTTGTCCTTACTTATAATAAAGCCACCGGGCCGATTCTTGCCGGCCCGGTGGGTAAATGTCCAGGGTATTAGAACTATCCGAGTTCTTTCTCGAGACGCTCGCGCATCCGCACATTGATGGCATCAGCGTCTTTTTCCCAGCCAAATACGCAAACAGATAGCGGACCGTCGTATTTGATTTCACGCAGGTAGTTAAAGGTCTCCTCCCACGGTACTTCACCATCACCGATTTCGTTGTGTTGGTGAATGCGGGCATCAACGCCCGGCGGATTCATGATGTAGCGAATTCCCGCATTTGCCAGGTGGTTGAACACGTCAGCGACGTGGATGTGTTCCATCCGATCTCCCGCGTATTCCATCAGTTCGCGGGGATTGTAAGCACCCGAACTCAGGTGGAAGAGATGGGGCAGGCAGAACTGATAGTTGAACCAGTCCTTGTTGACGCCGCGCACAATCTGCACTGCCCGGTCGTTTACCTCCACAAAGTCATACGGGTGAGCTTCGACCGTGCATTCCAGTCCGCGTTTTTCAAAATCGGGTGTTAGTTCCTCGATCGAGCGGTAGAACTGGTTTTCGGAGCGGACTGGCTGATTTGGATCGCCAGAAAACTCTGTGGCGATTAAGGGAATTTCTAGCTCTTCCGCAATTTCTAGGGTCCGGCGAAAGTTCTTGACATGATGCTGGCGTTCTAACTCGTCTGGATGCGCCCAGTTGTAGACGGGGTTGAGGCTCCAAATCTTCACGCCGGTTGCGGCCATGGCTTTTTTAACCCGCGCGATCATCGCGTTATCCACTTTGGGGTGGTGGTGCCACTCGTGGAAGTCCGGCCGGGGCGAGAGCTCTAAATACTCATACCCTAAATCTGCTGCTTTCTGCAGTTCTTCCTCCACAGTGAGCTGTGCGTGATACATCGCAGGATCTAAAAGAATTTTGACCATTTTAAACTCCTAATGATGCGAATTTAGTGGTGAATCATTTATCTCAACGCTGAGAACTTGCACTGCGTATTCACAGTGCGGTTACAGCCGCCCCAATCCGATTGACGCAAGGTATTCGCGCACCTTGATGGCGTTCGGAAGAGGGTAGGACGGGTCACATCCGTACATGTCCTGTTCGCAAATCACATACAGCTCTTTGTCGAGGTCGGCTAGTGCCTCGATCAAAGAAGGCATATCTGGTTCTCCCTGCGGGGGTGCCACGGAACAGCCCGACATGACCGCTTTAACAAATGGCCAGTCTTCATCGTGGGCTTGGGCCACAATTTCGGGGTCCATTGCCTTGATGTGGATGTAGCTGATGCGTTCAGGATAAGTTTTTATTAGTTCTAGATTGTCGGCCCCGCCGTACACAATGTGCCCAGTGTCGAGACAAAAACCGACGTAGTCAGGATCGGTGGCCTGAAAGATTCGGTCGATGTCTTCGCGCGTTTCGATGTGCGAATCTCCGTGTGGATGGAGCACCATCTGCAGCCCATAGTCTTCCTTCATGATGCGGCCCAGCCGGTTGGCGTTATTGATGTAAAGGTCCCAAGCCGCACCGGTTAATTTGCGGTCATCGGTGTATACCCCGGTTTTTTCATCACGAAACATGGGAGGTAAGTGCACCACGTATTCGGCGCCGACAGCGGCGTGTGTTTCACCGATGGCACGGAACGTTTTTTCCGTATCGGCCCAGGCCTCTTCTTTGTGTAGCACGCCCCAACCAGTGCCGGCTACGACTTGGAAGCCGCGAGCCGGCATCTCTTCCCCCAGTCGTTTCGGGTCGGTGGGGAAATACCCAAACGGGCCCGTCTCCATAATGGAAAATCCTGCTTCGGCCATTTCATCGAGTGCCTTTTGCCACGGAATTTGCAGTTCGTCTTCCGGGAACCACACTCCCCATTGGTCCGGGCACACCCCAATACTTAGTTTCGAGTAGCGGGGATCGG
>JAJYRW010000296.1 GCA_021793895.1 Actinomycetes bacterium | reverse complement strand
CCCGTCGAAATAATCGGATTCGATCCCGTCGAGTTCACCGCCGAACTCATCGATAGCGATTTGGGCCGCCTCGTCCATGCCGATGCCTTCGACTTCTGGCTTTACGGCTTCCGCGCCGTCATCAGATTCTTCAGGACCTTCCGGCGGGGCAGTGCCCGAATCTGACGGGGCAGTCGTTTCATTTTGATCGGGCACCGTGACGGCGCCACCCTCCGGATTCGGGGTCTCGGAATCGGGTGCCCCGCACGCGGTAAGAAGCCCCGCAACCAGCAGTGCGGCCAGCCCGGTAGCCAGCGACGAACTAGATATAGACATACCTCGACTGTAATTCCTTCCCCCCGCAAACCGCACAGCGCGACCGACATTGCGCAATCCAGCGGCAACTACCTAGATTTGCTCCATGCGTTAAGGAGGACGTATGAGCACAAAGCACCGCCTCATCTTGGACTGCGATACCGGCGTAGACGACACCATGGCGATCATTTACGCCGCACTGCATCCAGACATCGAACTCATGGGGGTGGGATCAGTTTGGGGCAATGTCGATGTCCCCACCGCCACCCGCAATTCCTTACACACCGTGGCGATGCTCGGGCGGCCAGATATTCCCGTAGCCGCCGGCGCCGCCGGTCCAATTAAGCAATACGAACCCACTTTCGCTTACCACGTCCACGGCGACGACGGGCAGGGAAATGCCGGCCACCAAGGCAACTGCTTCCCGGGCCTGCAACCTTCCGACACCTCCGCCGCCCAGCAGATCGTGGGTCTCGCCCGCGCCCACCCCGGCGAAATCACCCTCGTTGCCGTGGGCCCCATGACGAACCTTGCGCTCGCACTGGGTCTTGAGCCGAACCTGCCGCAATTGGTGCGCCAGGTCACGATCATGGGTGGGGCGGCGCTCGCGCCCGGCAACGTCACGCCGGTGGCGGAGGCAAATATTCACAGTGACCCCGAGGCCGCGGCGGCGGTATTTAATGCGCCGTGGCCGCTGACCATGGTGGGCCTCGACGTCACGATGCGCACGCGCCTGACCGAAGACCACCGCGCCCGCCTCGCCGCAGGCGGCACCCTCGCGCAATATATGGCGGGCATTTTGGACTTCTATTTCGATTTCTTCGCCGGTGAAGCTTTTGGACGGCGCGAGTCCTGTCTGCATGATGCGCTTGCGGTGGCCATTGCGATCGGTGCGGTAGTGCCTGATCTGGCTCCGACCGTGGCCGCCGAGGTCGACACCTCCGATGGCCCGGGCCGCGGGCAAACAATTTGCGATCTGCGCGGAAAATATATGGGCTACCCCGCCCAGGCCGATGCGCGCTGCACCGTGGTGTTGGAATCGGATCCCGATTTCGGCAACGAACTCATCGACATGTTCTTGGCCGGCCCCGAACTTTCCTGCCCCACCGATCAATTGAGGTAACCCATGCTCGATCTCACCGGCAAAACCTTCCTCATCACCGGGGCCGCCCGCGGCATTGGCCGCGCCACCGCCCACGAACTGGTGCGAGCTGGCGCCGCCGTCGCACTCTGCGACGTCAACCAGCAGGTCGACGGACTCGAATACCAAACCGGTGACGGGACCGCCCTGGCAGAAACCGCGGCGAAAATCCGCCAAGACCAACCCGCCGCGCGCATCATCACGGCGAGCGTCGACGTCCGCAATTATGAACAATTACGCGACCTAGCCCAGCGGGCCACCGCGGAGTTCGGTTCCCTCGACGGGGTCGTGGCTAACGCCGGAATCGCCAGTTGGCCGCCATCCACCTGGCAGGCCACCGAAGAGCAGTGGCACACGATGATCGACATCAACCTCACCGGCGTGTGGAACACCGCGCGGGCCGCAATACCCGAAATTTTGGACGGCGGGCGGGGCGGGTCGATCGTCATCATGTCGTCTACCGCGGGGCTAAAGCCGGTCGCCACCATCGGGCACTATGCCGCCGCGAAGGCTGGGCAAGTTGGGCTGATGAAGGCACTCGCCCTCGAGCTCGCCCCGCACTCGATCCGGGTCAACACCGTCCACCCGGGCGGCACCGGCACCGACATGACCCAAAACACGGCAGCCGAACACTGGCAAGCCACCGCGCCGGGCGTATCCGAAACACTGGAACTGCCGCTGCCGATCCACCGGATGGAAACCACCGATGTCGCCCATCTGGTGCGCTGGCTGGTATCCGACGAGGCCCGCTACATCACGGGTACTACGCAGGTACTCGATGCGGGCGCTCTACTACGCTGAGTAGCATCGAGGGATATGCCCAAGCGCCACCGGCAAGGAGTGCGCGCTACCTGCAACCAGCGAGGAATTCTTTTAAGTGAGTGAGCTCGCCCTGACTATCGACGGGGAAGAACGATCAGTACCCGCCGGAACTACGGCCGCCGAAATCTATTCCGACCGCCGCGAAGTTGTTGTCGCTCGCGTTGATGGGGAACTCGTCGACCTGGCCACGCCCCTAACGGCGAACACCACCGTCGAAGCCGTAACCATCGATTCTCCCGATGGTCTCGAAGTGCTGCGCCACTCCGCCGCCCACGTACTAGCCCAGGCGGTACAAGAAACCTTTGGAGACGCGCGACTGGGAATCGGCCCTCCCATCACGGACGGCTTCTACTACGACTTCGACGTCGAAGAGCCCTTCACCCCCGAAGACCTCAAAGCCCTCGATAAGGCCATGGGCCGCATTATCAAGTCGGGGCAAACCTTCCGCCGCCGCGTCGTAACTGAAGAAGAAGCGCGTGCCGAACTGGCGAATGAGCCCTATAAATTGGAACTGATCGACCTCAAGGGTAGCCAGGGCGAGGCAGCCGCCGATGCGGCCGAGGGCGCCGGAGCCGAAATCGGTGCCGGGGAACTGACCATCTACGACAACCTCGACCGCAAGGGTGAAACCGCATGGAAAGACCTGTGCCGCGGCCCGCATCTGCCCACCACGCGCCTGATCGGCAACGGCTATGCCCTCATGCGCTCCGCCGCCGCCTATTGGCGCGGCTCAGA
>JAJYRW010000295.1 GCA_021793895.1 Actinomycetes bacterium | reverse complement strand
CTGGGCGGTTGCTGCGCTCATTTATCGGCCCTCCTCACGGCGTTCCAGTCGGCTTTGCACGATGATGAAAATGACTGAAAATAGCGCAATAACTACGGTTAATGCCGTGGCGATGGTGGCGCCGTAGCCCACCTGTTGGGCTTGGAAGAACTGGCTGTAGGCGTAGTAGGCCGGAACGATAGTTTCGGTTCCCGGCCCGCCGCCGGTAAGGGCATAAACGGGGCCGAAAACTTTTAAAGCAGCGATCGTGCAGGTCAAAATCACCACGAATATTTCCGGGCGAATCATGCCGGCAGTGATCGCTTTGAAGCGTTGGAACCAACTGGCGCCATCTAGTTCAGCAGCCTCATACAGTTCCGGATCCACCCGCTGCAGCGCAGCCATGAAGATCACAACGGGATAACCGACTTGAACCCAAACCAGGACCAGCATCAGGCTGGGCAGGGCAGTGTCGGGACTGCCCAGCCAATTGTGTTGGAGCTGGCCCAGTCCGATGGTTTCCAAAATGGTGTTCAGTGCGCCATTTTGGGGCCGCAGGATCCAGCCGATGACAATGGCGGCAATAACCGAGGGCAGTATCTGGGGCAAGTAATACGTAGCACGCAAGAAGCTTGCGAGTTTGCCGCCGAACTTCTTGCCTATGAGGTCAAATAGCAAGGCTGCTAAGACCAGCCCCAGGATGGTAGGAACCACCACCATCGCCCCAATCATGGCGACGGAGTTACCAAATGATTGCCAAAACGTTTCGTCGGCAAATAGTTTTTCCCAGTTGGCTAGCCCGATCCACTCCGGCGGTTTGATGCCGCGATATGAAGTGAACGTCAAATAGATATTCCATACCAGGGGCACCACAATAATTACGAGCACGGCAGCCAGCCCCGGAATTAAATATGGCCAGTAGGTGCCGCTACGTGTTTTGGGAATCAGCGGCTTTTCCCGGCGCTTGGGTTTGGCCGTCTTGGCGGCAATGGTGGTGGTCATAGCATTTCTCGCTAGTTCAGTGCGTCAGCAACGCCAGACTCGTAATCCTGGCTAAGTTGGTCTCGCACCTGCTGGGGATTTAGCGAACCGTTTAACAGTTCTTGTAACGCGGCGTTGAGCTCGTCGTAGAACGTCGGGGTGGGCCAGTCCGGGTAGAAAGCTATGCCATCGCGGTCATTGAGAGTGTTGAAGTTTTCAATCAGCTCCAGTGATTCTTCATCCGTGATGTCATCGGGATCGGCCGCTACCGGTACTCCGCCGTTATCACCCATGAGCGCTTGGATTTCGGGGCGCATGGTGATGTCAATGAACTGCTCGGCCAGTTCGGCGTTTTGGGACCGCTCGGGAATCACCCACATATTTCCCGCTGATCCCGGCGACATTCCCTCGCCCGGAAACAGGAACGTAGACCACTCGTGATCAATTTCGGTAAGGAATCGGCCATACCACCAACTGCCCGAGAAGAAGATCGGGTATGTGCCGTCAATGAAGGCAACTCCAGCATCTTCGGCGGTCATACCGGTTGCATCATCGGAGATAAATCCGGCGTCAGTCCACTCTTTGATGGTGTCCGTGGCATAGGTCAGTGGCTCATCGTTCCAGTCCACATCGGCGGTATAGAGCTGATAGGCATCTACCCAGTCCCGATCCGCTTTGGTAAGCGCTAATTGATACCACAACTGGCCCAGCGGGTATTCGGCCGCGGCCTCGGCCAGTGGGGTAATGCCCTCGTCCACGAACTGCTGGAGTACATCTTCAAATTCTTCGAGCGTCTCCGGGACCTCAATCCCGTACTCATCAAACATCTCGACGTTGTAATACACCTGAACGTATTCCCCGTAGGTGGGAATGCCGAACCAGTTGCCTGATCCCATAATTCCTTGCTCGTCATAACGGGCGGTGGTTTGTAACGAAGGTGCCAACATGTCGTCCCAGCCGTATTCTGCGACGGCGTCATCGAGCGGCCGGAGCAGTCCCTGGCTTGAAAGTAGCCCGGCGGTGGCGTTTCCCTTGTTGTATTCCAAGACATCCGGGGCCTGATCCGAATTCAATATCTGGCTGGCGGTGGAACGAATTTGTTCGAAACTTCGCTCTTCAAATTCCACTGTGGCGCCGGTTTCTTCCTCGAAGATTTCCATGGCCTCATCCCACGCAATGCCCATGGCACTGTCCGGGTTTTCGTAGTGCCAAACGCGTAAGACGTCATCGCCACCCGCGGCTGAGTCGTCCGACCCGCCGCCGCAAGCTGACAGGGCTAAGGCGCCGGTAGTTGCCAGGGCAACTCCGGTAGTAAGTCTGCGGAACTTCATTGTTCTTCTCCTACTCAATTACCGAATTTTTATGGCTTGAACACGAACACTCCCCACTTAGCGAAACGTTTCGATGATGGGGACGGTAAAGGGCTCCTCTCGGCGGAAAAGCGTTTATATACCGACAGCCCGCGTGGAACCGCGCTCAATGTAAGTGGGCGCAAGAAGTTCCAGATGCTTTTGGCGCGAGCCGTTGATTTCTTCGATTATGAGTTCAACTGCACGGGTGCAGGACTCCTCGGGAATCAGGGGAATCACATCTAGCGGTGGACTAAAAGTAGATGTGTCAAAGGTCGAAGCAACTGAGATTACCGCTAAATCACGTGGAATCTCATAGCCTCGCGCCAGTAATAATTCCAGCACTCGAGCTTGCGTTTGATCATCGCAGTGCATCGCAAGCCCATCTAGGTCGCGGTTTTCGCCCAGCAGTTTGTCAATGGCTGCAGCGAGCCCGGAAGCGCCCGGCTCCGCAGTTGCGAAGCGCACCTCGGCGCCTCGGCGCTCGGCCCGCCGAATGAATCCATCGCGAACCCGCACTGGAAAATTAGAACCGCGTGAATAAACAGCTTCGGCATGGCCAAGGAGGCCAATCTTTTTGGCCCCTCCGTCGACAAACCGATCGACCGCCATGCCCGCGGCGGCATCGAAATCCAAATCGACGCACGTTAAACCAGTTGTATCCCCGGGCATTCCAATCAAGGTTGCCGGAACACCAAGTTTGCG
>JAJYRW010000294.1 GCA_021793895.1 Actinomycetes bacterium | reverse complement strand
CCCGCGATGCCCGACTCAAGACAAACAGTGGAACGCGGCGCAGTTTCTCCTCATCAAGGTCAAATAAATCGCCCTCGTCATGCACAACTTCGGCATCCAAAAGCGCGCCAGCGGCCTCCCACCCCAGAGATTCGATATCTAGTGCCCCGCGCGAGGCCACGTGAAAAATGCGCTCGCGTAACTGGGCTGGGCAACTGCGATTATTTGGGCACCGAATGTCTACGTCGCCCTCCTTGGCCGGCGCCAATTTGGTCCCGCAGGAGGGGCAGTGGGTGGGCATCACAAACTCCCGTTCGGTCCCGTCCCGTAAGTCCACCACCGGAGCCACCACTTCGGGAATCACATCGCCGGCCTTGCGCAGCACGACGGTATCGCCGATCAGCACGCCCTTGCGCGCTACTTCCTGCTCATTGTGCAGCGTCGCTAGCTCGACCGTGGATCCCGCAACTAGCACCGGCTCCATCACGGCGAAAGGGGTCACGCGTCCGGTGCGGCCCACATTGACGCGAATGTCATTAAGTTTGGTGGTCACCTCTTCGGGCGGGTACTTATACGCGGTGGCCCACCGCGGCGCCCGGGAAGTGGTTCCCAATTGCCGCTGGAGTGAAACCTGATCCACCTTTATGACGACGCCGTCAATTTCATGCGATACGGAGTGGCGGTTTTCCCCGTAGTATTCCACGAATTCGGCCACTTCCTGCGGCGTTTTCAACACTTTCGCCTGATCAGAGGTCGGCAGCCCCCACGTTTTTAAATGGTCATAGGCCTCGGATTGGCGCGTTAATTGCCAACCGCGCATGGCCCCGATGCCGTGTGAGAGGAATTCCAGCGGCCGCTGGGCAGTGATGCGCGCGTCTTTCTGCCGCAGTGAGCCGGCCGCCGCATTGCGCGGATTGGCGAAGGGACTTAATCCCGCCTCGACGCGCCCGGCATTGAACTCTTCAAAAACGGCGACGGGAAAATAGACTTCACCGCGCACCTCAAGCAGCTCCGGGGCCGCCTCATCACCCGCCAGCTCATGCGGAATCCCGGCGATAGTGCGCACATTGGCCGTGACATCCTCGCCGATTCGCCCGTCCCCGCGGGTGGCGCCGCGCACCAGTTTGCCGTTCTCATAGGTGAGGTTCAGCGCGAGCCCGTCGATCTTCAACTCGCATAAAAAAGCGGGTTCGGTGCCCAGTTCGTGCCGAGTACGCTCGATCCAGGTGCGCAACTCGTCAATTGAAAAGACATTGTCGAGGCTGAGCATCCGCTCGGCGTGCTCGACGGGAGAAAACGTGGTGGAAGCCTGCCCGCCCACCGTCTGTGTTGGTGACTCGGGGCGACGCAGCTGTGGGTAGTGCTCCTCTAGATCTTCCAGCTCGCGCACAAGGCGGTCGTATTCGCCGTCCGAAATTGTGGGGGCATCGCGCACATAGTAGGCGGCGCGGTGGTCCTGGATTTCCTTGGCGAGTTCGGTCCACCGGTGCTGAATATCAGAAGAAATAGGCTGCGTGGTCACGCTCGATATTATCCCGAAAGACCGCGATATTTGCCGCTCGAGGTTTAGTTAGCGACAGAAAACTCGCGCATCTGGTCCATGTTGCGCGTGGCTTTGGCGATCGTGGCCTGCCCCAACACCTGCGTGTCGGCGTAAATTACGCAGGATTGCCCGGGAGCAAGCCCGCGCACACCATCAATCAGTTCAACTTCCATTTCGCCGCTCCCGTGGGCCCGAGCTCGCGCTTCTAGCGGCCGCCCGTGCGCCCGAATTTGGGCGGTGCAATCGATCCACTCGGTGGGAGGTTCGATGAACCAGACGGCCTGATCGGCATTAAGATGATGCACGGTGAGCAGTTCTTGCGGACCAACCACCACGCGCGAGGTCTCGGGTTGGACTTCCAGCACGTACCGCGGTTTACCGTCGGCGGCCGGCCTGCCAAGCGCCAACCCCTTGCGCTGGCCCACGGTAAAGGCGAATGCGCCGTCATGATGACCGAGCACTTCACCTTGCACATCTACGATTTCACCTGGCTTTTTACCCAGTCGCTGGCGCAAAAAACCCTGGGTGTTTCCATCTGCCACGAAGCAAATGTCGTAGGAGTCGGGCTTATTAGAAATCCCCAGTCCCCGGGCCTCAGCCTCGGCGCGCACCTCATCTTTTGAGGCCACATCCCCCAGCGGGAAGATCGCTTTGGCGAGCCGCTGGGGCCCCATAACCGCCAGCACATAGGACTGGTCCTTATAGGTATCGACCGAGCGGTGCAGCTCTTGACCGTCGGGCCCGTCAACAATGCGCGCATAGTGCCCGGTGCACACCGCATCGAAGCCGAGTGCCACACCCTTATCGAGCAGGGCCTGGAATTTAATGTGCTCGTTACACCGCACGCACGGATTGGGGGTGCGCCCCGCCTCGTATTCGGATAAGAAGTCCGAGACAACCGTTTCTTCGAACTTTTCCGATAAATCCCACACGTAATAGGGAATGTTCAAAATCGCAGCCGCACGCCGCGCATCAGAGGCGTCTTCAATCGTGCAGCAGCCCCGCGACCCGGCCCGCATTTGATCGCGGTTTCGCGATAGGGCCATGTGAACACCGACCACGTCATGCCCGGCATCTACTGCCCGAGCCGCCGCCACCGCAGAGTCCACTCCCCCGCTCAGTGCCGCTAAAACTTTCACGCCATACCTCCCGCTAGGCCCGCCGCGCGCGCCCGTTCCACCACCTCGGGGAGCGCCGCTAGCACCGCGTCCACATCGGCCTGGGTGGACGTGTGCCCCAGCGAAAATCGCAGTGCTCCCCGCGCAACATTCTCGGCCAATCCCATGGCCAAGAGCACGTGGGAGGGCTGCGGCACTCCCGCTTGACATGCGGAACCAGTAGAAACCTGAACGCCCTGAGAGTCAAGTAGATACAGCAGTGAATCGCCTTCACAACCCGGGAATGTCACGTGCAAGTTCGCCGGCAGGCGTGTTAAATCCTGCGAATTTTGTTGCGCTAGGGCCGGGCCGCGCACGACCGCATCGGTCAACTGTG
>JAJYRW010000293.1 GCA_021793895.1 Actinomycetes bacterium | reverse complement strand
GTTGACGGGAAAAATCCATCGTGCTCGGGTGACGGCTGCCGATTTACACTACGTCGGCTCGGTGACGATTGACCAGGATTTAATGCGCGCGGCAGATATTTTGCCCGGTCAGCAAGTCGACATTGTGGACGTGACTAACGGGGCGCGTTTGACGACCTATGCCATCGCGGCCGCGGCCGGTAGTGGGGAGATTTGCATTAACGGGGCTGCTGCGCACCTAGTGGCTCCGGACGACATTGTGATCATCATTGCTTATGGTCAGCTCTCTGATGCGGAAGCGCGCACCCGCAAACCCTGCGTAGTGTTCGTCAATGAGCGCAATGAAATTGTCGATGTGGATTCTGACCCGGCGCAGGTGCCAGATGGGTACGGGCTTAAGACGAAAGCAATTCCGCGAGAAGATAGCCTAACCTCGTGAGTCCTAGCGATCTTGAAGACGATTTAACCCCCAGCTACGAAGACGAACTCCCCGAACAAATGCGAGTGCGCCGCGCTAAGCGCGACCGCATTTTGGAACAGGGCCGCCAGCCCTACCCGGTGTGGGTCGATATCACGCACACGCTGCAACAGGTGCGCGATAAGTGGCAGGGCCTGGAAGCAGGCGCCATGACCGAGGACGTTGTGGGCGTGGCCGGGCGCATCATGCACTTGCGTGATACTGGAAAACTGGTGTTTTTAACGCTGCAGGATGGTTCGGGGCTGCGGCTGCAAATTATGGTCAGCCAAAAGGCAATCGGCGCGGAGTCAATGGCGCAGTTGAAAGCCGATGTTGACCTGGGTGACCACTTTTATGCGCGGGGGAAGATTGGTGTCTCCAAGCGCGGGGAATTATCCGTATTTGCCGAGGAATGGGCGCTAACTGCCAAGGCGCTGCGCCCGCTGCCAACGCTGCATAAGGACTTGACCGAACGCGTTCGGGTGCGCCAGCGCTACATCGATCTAATTACGCGCGACGAAGCGCGTGAAATGGTGCAGGTGCGGGCTCAGACGATGCGCGCGCTGCGCGATGAATTGCACAGCCGGGACTACATCGAGGTGGAAACACCGATGTTGCAGGTCCAGCACGGCGGCGCGGCAGCCCGGCCATTTGTCACGCACATGAACGCCTATGACATGGATCTTTATTTGCGCATTGCGCCCGAGTTGTTTCTCAAGCGCGCCGTGGTGGGCGGAATCGAGCGCGTTTTCGAGATCAATAGGAATTTTCGCAATGAAGGCGCAGACTCTTCGCATTCCCCCGAGTTCGCGATGCTCGAGGTTTATCAGGCCTATGGCGACTACAACACGATGGCGGAATTAACTCAGACGCTAGTCCAGGGCGCGGCACAAGCGATTTATGGGACCACGAATCTCACCCTTGCTGATGGAACAGAATATGACATTGGCGGAGAATGGGCTGCGATAACGATGTATGAATCCCTCAGCGCGGCGCTGGGGGAGGAAATCACGCCCGAGACTGCACTGCAGCGGTTGGAAGAACTGGCTGACGCAGCTGAAATTGGTTATGACCCCAAGCATGTTAATCACGGTTTGCTAGTTGAAGAGCTCTGGGAACATCACGTGGGCAATGATTTATACGCCCCCACTTTTGTGCGGGATTTCCCGGTGGAGACCTCTCCACTTACACGACAACACCGCACCAAGGCCGGTGTTACCGAGAAGTGGGATTTGTACATTCGCGGCTTTGAGTTGGCTACAGCGTATTCGGAATTAGTTGACCCGGTAATTCAGCGTGAGCGTTTTGAGGCCCAGGCCCGCCTTGCGGCGGCGGGTGATCCCGAAGCAATGAATGTGGATGAGGACTTCCTGCGTGCCATTGAGCATGGAATGCCGCCATCGGGAGGCATGGGAATGGGTATTGACCGACTGCTCATGGCTTTGACGGGCCGCGGTATTCGCGAAACCATTCTCTTCCCGCTGGTGAAGCCGGAGTAGTGGGCGGGAGTTAGACTTAAGACATGGATTGGGTAATTGCGCTGGCGCCCTCGGTTGGCTTGGGGTTGCTCTTCTACATTGCCTTTAAGGCAATAATTCACGCCGATAGGCGTGAAAGGGCTGCCGTTGCCAAATTAGAGGCTGAAGAGATGGAACAACGACAAGCCGCCGATCGTTCTTAATTTGAACGTGTAAGATAAACGATGTTAAATGTTTGGCCATGCGGCAATATTTCTGGTTATTATAAAAGCCGCATTGAATATTGCGCATTTAACACGTCAATCCAACCAACGAGGGAGCAATAAGTGGCTCAGCGCACAAAGATTATTCTTATTGATGACGTCGACGGCAGCGAGGCTGCAGAAACAATTTCATTTGCTCTCGATGGCGTCAACTATGAAATGGAACTTTCGGAAGAAAATGCCAAAAAGCTTCGCGGTGAACTAGACGGCTGGATTAAGAATGCCCGCCGGGTATCCGGGCGCCTTTCGCGCGGCCGGCGCGGTTCTTCCGTAACGCGGGTGCCCTCAAACAGCTCGGCAATTCGTGAGTGGGCGCGCGCCAACGGCTACACCGTAAACGAGCGCGGACGTCTACCCAAGGAAATCGTCGACGCTTTCGAAGCCGCCAACCGCAAGTAACTGACTTTTTCGCGCATAGTTAACTTTTTCTAGTTCACTTTTCCTAGTTAACCTTTTCGCGAATACCAACGTGCTATCTAGCATGACCGAATCCGCGCGCCGCGCGGATCCGACATAACTCGGGGTCATTCCCGCACCGTGTGGGTGTACTCCCAACGCAGTTCGGGTTTATCCCTGCATCGTTTGGGTTTCTACCCTCGCGGTTTGGGTTCATCCCCGCAGATTCAGGCGCTCGCCGCACACCGAGTGATCAGTTCGTCGCATACTGACTGATCAATTCGATGCGGCGGGCGCCTTTTGCCGCGTAGCCACTCGCGTGTAGCGGGAGCTGCGGCATGCGGTTAAAAGGCGACGCGGTGGTGTGGAATCCTGCCGGCTTGGCCTGGTGTGTAGTGGGTGTTGCGCTATGCGGCGAAAAAGTCACACGCGTGTATTCACTGCCGCGTAGCC
>JAJYRW010000013.1 GCA_021793895.1 Actinomycetes bacterium | reverse complement strand
TTCCAATGTGCACGCCGGGGGGAAGCGTACTGGGCCAGCGGCCCGTAAGGGCGTAGTAGAGATTTGCCACCAGGCCCATCGCATCGGTGCGCGCAGTCACCAGGGGCGGGGCGGTATCGAGGCTGAGAAGCGCCCCTTCGAGCCCCAGGCCGGTGAGGAGAACTTTCCCCTCATCGGTGCGATAAATAGTGGTGGGCCGTAAAACCAGGTGATAAACCCCGCGGCGCCGCGCGGCTTCGATTGCCTCAGCGGCTTCGCCCACGATCGCGCGCGCCTGGTCGGCCGGCAAGAACTGTTCGTGTAAGACCAAGTCGAAGAGCGATTTACCTTCGGGCTGGGCCGTGATGACGTACACCACGCCATCTTGTTCTCCCGCATCAATGACGCGAATTAACCGCTCATCTTTTATCAAAGCCGCGCGGCGTGCCGCGTCCAGGGCTGGGGCGGTTCTCCCCTCCCGCAACAGGTGAACCTGTACATCCCGCTCTAAGACGCGATCTGTTGCTAACCACTTTTCCACGCCCGCAACATCGGAGGTCAGAGGATCTACTAGTTGGTAACGACCGGCAATTGAAGTACCCTGGCCCAACGCTTCCACTAATTACCTCCCTTTTCCGTCTCTATCGTATGGCCCTAAGCGGCGCCGTAATTTAGCGGTTACGGGTGAGAGCAATACTGACAGCTCTTGCACCCGCATTAGATACAGCGACACGATATAAACGGCCAGCATTGTCAGGCCGGCAACGGCCGCGGTTAATAAGCCATGTAGTGGATCGTCGGCACCGTCACCGAGAAGTGATTTTATGAAGAACCCGATCCCGCTTGCCAGTAGCGCGGCAATGATTAGGCGGCTGTATAGCCGCAAGATTCGATGACCGTCAAGGCCTTGTAATCGACGCCGCAGCCCGCGTAAACGCCCCGCACCGGCCACAACTGAACCCAGCGCCATTGATCCTCCGGCCCCGGCCGCCCACCAATCTGGTGGAAGAAAAAACATGCCCAGCAGCGACCCGGCAATCGTCACGGCCGTGACTGGAATCTGAATCAGGAAAATGGTGAAACCGTCTTCAAAGGCAAAATAGGCGCGCTTCATCAGCAACATGGCGCCCAACGGCACCAATCCAATTGCCAATACCGCCAAAACCCGCGCAACGGACGTGATCTCACCGGGGTGTGAAGCGGTGAACAAGATCACGCGCGTAATAGGCACGGCGAGCACGATCAGCGCCGCGGTGGCAAAAACGGTGAAAACCCCAACTGTCCGCATACCCAGTGATAGATCGGCGCGCACCCGCGGAATATCTCCGGCAGCGGCAGCGGCGCTAATCTGCGTAAATAATGCCGTAGTGATGGAAACGGTGACGAGCGAGTGGGGAAGCAGATAAATCATCAGCGCCTGGGTATAGGCGGCATTGCCCGCCACGTCGAATAACTCGCCCGCGTGCTCTCCCGCAGCTGAGGTCACCCGCGTAATAACCAGCACCCCGATTTGCTCCAAAATCGTTGCGGCGCTCGTCCACGCGGCGACTTTACCCATGGATCGCATTCCCATTCCGCGCACTTTCCACCGGAAGCGGAACCGAAAACCGGACCGCCACAGTGGAATGAACAAAACGAGAGCCTGGCCTGCAATGCCCAAAGTGGCTGAACCACCAAGGAGCGCGATTTTGGCACCGGTCCAGCTCGACAGATCGTGGGCCGTCGCCGCGTCATAGCCGCCAAAAATAGCGATGAAAGCCCCAAAACCGGCGATAGAAATGATGTTATTAACTACCGGCGCCCACATGAAGGGACCAAAAATGCTGCGGGCATTAAGCACCTGCCCCACCAGCGTATAAAGCCCATAAAAGAAGAGCTGCGGAATGCACCAAAAACCGAAGGAAACTGCCAACGCCGTGAGCTCGGGCGTCCAATTATCGATGTACAGCCCGATAACCCAAGAAGAACCAAGCGTCAGCAGTAGCGTGATGCACAGCATGATCGCGCCGGCGACCGTCAAAATTCGGTTGGTGAATTCCTCACCTTGCTTACGCTGATAGGCCCGCACGATTTGCGGCACTAGCACTGCGTTCAGCATGCCGGAAGCCAATATTGCGAACATGACGTTCGGAATCTTGTTGGCCACGTCAAAAGCATTCGCCGCGCCGATATTAACGCCAACAGCGGCGATGAGAACCAGGTTTCGCACCAGGCCGAGCGCACGAGAAACAAGAGTGCCCGAAGCCATCACGAGGCTGGAGCGGCCGATAGACGGCGGCTTCTTTCCGGCCGACTCCGTAGGCAGCTCGCCATCGGCTGGGGTAGTCACGATTCTTTTCTCTTTCGACCGCGCCGGATAGTTCGAATTATTCCAATTATGAACAAGACCACCAAAATTGCGGCGACCACACGGGTACCGGCATCTTCCCACCCAGCGCGAACCCGCACCGTAATTGTCTGCGGCGTGCCAATCGCGGTGCCGTTACTGTTTTCCAATTCCACCGCCACATCAACGTTACGATTCCCGATCCCCTCAACTGGAACTAGGATGGAAGTTTCCGATTCGGCAGGTAACTGCGCCGTTACGACTTCGTCAGTTTTTAGAAATGAGCTGTCGGTGTGTAAGCGCACAGTTACCTGCGCGTCTTGGGGGAAATCGTTGTTAATCAACACCGGAATCTCGCCCGCATCGGAAATGAGGTTCACCGTTCCGGCCGGGATCACGTGGACTGAATCGTGCAGCTCCTGCGCCTGACTGGAGACCTGAGCAACTAGATCCGCACGCTCCTGGGGGGCGCGGCGCCATCCATTGGCGATGATTCCCTTCAATTGCGCATCTGCCAGCGGTAACACCCGATCCGGCTGGGGAACGATCGATCGAAATTGGGCGATTTGTTCGGCAGTGGCATTTGTAGTCTTGAGCAGTTCCGCCTCGATAATGGCCGGGTCATCGACTCCGGCGGGCAGGGGCTCGCGCTCGATGTCACCGGCTGGTGCCCCGATCAGGCTGCGAACGGCTTCAAAATTAATCCACGGGGCGTCTGCCAAAGCGGCAAGTAATTCCGCGGTGCGCTCCGGATCGGGATTCCAGTTGCGCGGCACCGTTAACAGCACATGGCGCGGGTCTGCGGGCCGTTCTTGGGTGATGACCGCGGAGTCAGCCAGCAGGCGCTGGCGCGCGGTGGCAGTTGAACTTGTAACGCCGGCGGTTGCCGCGGCGGTGAGCGTGGTAGACATCGACTCTTCCGCAATGAGGGCGGGAACCACGCCACCTTCGGCGACTACCCGGGCGCGGCCCGAGGGGGTGTAGGTAAGGGGACTGATGGGGGCTAGTTGGTTGGAGTTGGTGACGATGGCACTGACGCCCTGGGCTTCCTGTGTCACCGCCCAGGAGGCCAGGTCCGCATCCGCGTTCCCTTCGGGCCACAGGAGCACATCGGAAGCGGTTACGCCCAGTTCTGAGCTGATAGTTGTGCGAGCGCCATCTAAATAACTGGGCGCATCAATCTCGTTGCGATGCGCCAGCGCTAATACATCGGCATCAAAATGGGGCAGGGCGAAAATCTCTTTTCCCGCTAAAGCCTCTTCTAACTGCGGCAGTCCCACGCTGTTTTCCGATTCGGTCAGTAACTGCGGATCCAGCGCAAAGGCGACGTCATAGCCGCGCGTGGCATCCAGCAGGTTCTGCATCCGTTCACCCTCATCCAACCCGTCTTCCATCCCGGGTGGCGTGCCGGTTAACGGGGCAAGGACGGAAAGCTGCGTCGGAAAAATGCTGTCGTAATTCGCCGGGAACCAAATTACGAAGGTGCGTTCCTGGGCAACGACCTCGTCGTCAATGACGCTGTCTACCGCGATTCCGCGCGGACCCCACTGACTGGCTCCCTTGGGCAAATACAGTTGATCGGTAGAAATTTTCAGTCTTTCGCGCCGCTCTTCACCCGGCGCTAAATCCTTCAAGTTTGTGCGCGTTACAACTTTTCCGGCCGTCCGGAATTGATCGGACTCTTCATCATCGGACTGTTCCCAAATTTCGATCGAAGAACGCGAGATCAACTGAGCGGATCTAAAACGCAGCTCCAGTGCGCCGTCCTTAATCACCTCTTCACCGCTGTTGCGGACCAAAACTGAAACCTCAATGTCATCCCCCGGCTCTACGATGGGAGTGATTTCGATGATTTCGCTTTCTAAGCCCCCTGCGCTGTCGGCGGGCGCGGCGCCGGCGGTCGGAGTGAGAAGTGAGGTGAGGCCGATAAGACCAATGCCGAAAACTAGTGCCAACGCTGTAAGGAAGCGTTTGCGGCTCATGGGTTGGTCCACAGTTCTGCTGCCAGACGCGCTAAGCGACGCTCATTGGGGTAAACCAACCGCAGGGGCAGTTCGGTCAGCGAAACCCAAGCGACATCCTCTGCTTCTCCGTCCGGGTCGTTCTCAATGGTTAATTCCCCCTCGAGCGCGCGCAATAGAAAGTGGTGTACGACCTTGTGGATCCGATGCGTGGCGGAAGAAAACCAGTAATCGATCGTGCCCAGGGGCTGGACGATCTGGGAGTAGATGCCCGTTTCTTCCGCAATTTCCCGCACGGCGGCCTGAGCGGCCGTCTCCGCGCCTTCCAGATGACCCTTAGGTAGGCACCACTCCAAGCGGCCGGCTCGGTTGCGACGGGCAATAATGGGGGCGCGGGGCCCAGCGAAAGCATCGTCTACGGAAATCCCCCCGGCTGACGTCTCATTGCGCACCGGTAATAACGACTGCCGGCGACTGGCGGCAGACAGCACCGTGCGCCGCCGCACGGGCGGCGGTTTAGGGACGGGCCACCTAGGAGTAGAACCCGAAGCCGAGGACATGAACGTCACCCTATATACCTAGTCTGGCAGCCTTGACAGTTGTATCTGACTCGATGATCCCCCGAAAGGGTCGAAGTGGTGAAATGAACCAGCGCGAAGCGCAAATTAACCGCGGTAATTCGCAAAAAGTGTTACTGAAGCGGGCCCTAGCAGTTCTGACTTCACTATCGAGCCACATTGTGGACTTGGGTGAGCGGTTTGAAGCTGCCGGGTATGAGTTAGCGCTCGTGGGCGGGCCCGTGCGGGATGCTTTTTTAGGTCGGCCGGTTTCCGATTTGGATTTCGCCACCTCGGCCGTGCCCGAAGAGACAGAGCGGATTTTGCGGGCATGGGGCACCACGTGGGATGTTGGCAAAGAATTTGGAACGATCGGGGCGCGGCGCGATGACGTCGTGGTGGAAGTTACGACCTACCGCACCGAGGAATATCAGGCGGATTCTCGCAAGCCCGCGGTTGGGTTTGGCAAGACTTTGGACGGCGACCTGTCGCGGCGGGATTTTCGCGTCAACGCCATGGCGGTGCGGCTACCAAGCATGGAGTTCGTCGACCCCTTTGATGGGCTAACTGACTTAGCCCAGCAGGTGCTGCGGACGCCGGGATCACCGGAGCAGTCGTTTTCCGATGACCCGCTGCGAATGATGCGGGCCGCCCGTTTCGCCGCGCAGCTTGATTTCGCAATCGATCCCGACGTGCGTTTAGCGATGAGTGATATGGCCGAGCGCCTAAAAATCGTTTCGGCCGAGCGCGTGCGTACGGAACTAGAAAAACTCATATTGGCGCCTAAACCAATTAAGGGTCTGCGCGCGCTGGTTGAGACGGGACTTGCCGATCAGGTTTTGCCCGAACTGCCCGCGCTCCAGTTAGAAATTGATGAACATCACCGCCACAAGGACGTCTACGAGCACTCGCTCACGGTGTTAAAACAGGCTATTGATTTGGAAACCGGACCAGATGGGCCGGTGCCGGGCCCGGACTTGATTTTGCGGCTCGCGGCGCTGTTGCACGACATCGGTAAGCCCCCCACCCGCCGCTTCGAGCCCGGCGGAGGCGTCAGTTTTCATCACCACGAGGTGGTGGGCGCGAAAATGGCTACGAAGCGGCTTCGGGCCCTGCGCTTTGACAATCACACCGTGAAGAAAGTGGCGCGGCTGGTGGAGCTGCATCTGCGGTTTCACGGCTACAGCGAGGGCAGATGGACTGATTCTGCGGTGCGCCGCTACGTCACTGATGCCGGAGACTTACTTGAGCGACTCCACCGGTTGACGCGCTCGGATTCGACGACGCGCAATCGCCGCAAAGCCGCGCGCCTGGCAGCGGCCTATGACGACCTCGAGGCGCGCATCGCGGCGCTGCAAGAACAAGAGGAACTTGCCGCGATTCGCCCGGACTTAAACGGCAAGGAAATCATGGAGACCCTTGGAGTAAAAGAGGGACCTGTCGTGGGTAAGGCTTATAAGTTTTTACTTGATTTGCGCATGGAAGAGGGCCCCTTGGGTAGCGATGTTGCCCGCCAGCGGCTGCTGGAGTGGTGGCAACACCAGCAGTGATTGGCGCTCGATGAACCCCCAGGGATGGCGTCATGAGTTATTCACAGGGGTGGCATCTGGAGTTATCCACAGATTTGGTGCCGCTAAGTGTTTCCCCAGTTTCTTGGATCTCGCCGCGAAAATTGCCAGTTTTTAAGCAAACTGAAGTCCTCGATATTGGAAAAGAGGACACGAAATGCTTTTGGGATCCTGGCGCGCGCATACCCGATCCTGGCGCGCGCGTACCCGCACCGGCGCAGGTTTATTAATCGCGGTCGGACTGGTTCTGACCTTTATGGCGTTTGCGCGGCCCGCTGCGGCGAATCCGCACATTGAGTTGCGCGGGCCGGGTGTAAAAGTTGGCGATGCTTGGCTTGGTTCGTACCGAACTTTCCTGGGTGAGCCCTGGGTTTGGTGCATCGACGCCGGCAAGAAATCACCGTTCGCTGAATATGACTGGACCGCGCGCGCTGTTGAAGCGCCGCAGGAGGCATATTTATTGTGGAAACACGCACCTGACACTCAAACGATCAATCACGCGGCGCTGTCATTCCTGCTGCATAAGTCGGCAAAACTGCCCCATGATGTCGTGCGGCCCATCGCCGATACTGCGCCCGATCGCTACGGCCCGAAGTTGCGCGCTCGGGTAGATGCGCTCCAACGCGAAGCTGAGCGCTTTGCTGGCCCGTACACGGTTGATGTTTCGCTATCTAACACGCGCACCGGTTCATTAGGGACGGCGTCCGGCACCCGGGCTGATTCCGACCCCCAGGTGCGGGTTGCGGTGGAAATCCGAAGCGCAAGTGGCCAACTGATGCCTGATGTGCCGGTAACGCTGGAAATTTCTGGATCGGGGCAGTGGGAGAATTCATCACAAAAGTTGGAAGTGATATCGAGCGATAAAGTGCTGCAGTTGCCGGTGGACGTTACGGGACCGGGGGAACTCACCGTGGAGGCCACCGCAAAAACGCCGCCGACCCGGGTGCAGCTCTTTGAACCCGGTAATCGCGCGGTACAGCGGGTCGTGGGCGCACTGGGGGCAGAATCGCAAAGCGGCACCGCCGTACTGGACGTTCCCGAGCCGCTTGAAATATCAATTTCCACCCGGGCTTCCGCCTCGGAGGTCGTTCTCGAACGCGCGAGTACCGACTCGAGTGACAATGCATCCGATGGTCCAGCCGGCGATTTGGATGCGGTTGCGGTTTTTGACCATTTGGACGTTGAAGTGGTGGCGGGCAAGTGGCCCAACGGGCGCGCAATTCCCGTGGTGTCAACGCTCTATGGGCCCTTTGACGCACCCCCGAATTTGCAAGACACGGTGCCCGATGATGTGGTAGCGCTCGCCGCAGTCACCACCGAAATCACCGAGCCGGGGGCATGGCGCACCGAAGATGTGATGGTTACCGATCCGGGCTGGTATGTGTGGCATGAAGAAGTTGCGGCCGACCCAGAGTGGCGCGCTTGGAGGGGGCAGTTTGGCGTTCCTGAAGAGACTTTCGAAGTTCTAGAACCCGTTGCGGAGCCACCGGAAGAGCCAGAGCCGAAACCAGAACCGGAACCCGAGCCCGAGCCTGAACTAGAACCCGAGCCGGAACCAGAGCCTGAACCCGAAAAACCCCTTGAACCAGAGCCCGAGCCCGGACCACAGCCTGAGCCCGAGCTAGAACCCGAAAACGGCCTGCAAGATGCGCCGGTTAATGAACTTCCCCGCACCGGCGGTTCGCTGGCGTTGGGCCTAATCGGTGGAGGCGCGCTACTGGCCGGCGCTGGGACTATTGGGATGGTACGGGGCGCGGCACCGTCGGGGAACGCAGATAAAGCACGGAGGTAACAAAGTAAGTAACCGCCAGCCCCGCGAAGACCGGAATGGACGCGCCCGTATCGGGCAATAAAACAATTGAGACTGCCGCTGCTGCGACGAACGCGGCATTGAAGAGCACGTCAAAGAACGAGAACGCGCGTCCGCGGTGGGAGTCGGCCGTATCTCTTTGGACGATCGTGTCAACTGCGATCTTGGCGCCCTGCGCCGCTAGGCCTAAAAGCACGGCGCAGGTGACAACCGACCACAGCGTTATCGTGACGGTAATGAGCAGTTGGCTGGCGGCCGCGAGGGCGAGACAGCAACTAATCCACTGGTGGGGAGAGATGAATCGCTGCATAAACGGGGTAATAAATGCTGCAAGGGTGTATCCAACGCCTGTGGCCCCTAGCACCGCCCCAAAAATTGCAAGACCAGCGTCCGCATCTGCTGGATCAGCGAGCAGGTTTCGCGAAATTAGGATCGCCGCTACGAAGGTGATGCCGTAAATAAAACGGTGGACGGTCATAATCGCCAGCCCCGCCGCGGGAGTCCGGCGCGCGATTAAATACTTGGCTCCCTGCACCATGCCGCGCAACAAAGTCATGAGTTGGGCGCCAATCTGGCTAAGTTGTGAAGTGTGGTCGGGCCCGAGGCGGCTGACCGGAATACGACTTGCCACAAAAGCAGCTGCGGTCACCGCCAGTGCGGAGATAATCAAGATCATGCCGTCGCCCAAGCGGCTCCCGGGTGCGATCACGCGCACGACAACCGCGATCGCTGCGCCGGCTAACGTTGCCACCCCGCCCATGGTTGGAACGATCGAGTTGGCCACTAAAAGTAAGTGGCGCGGGGTAACCCGCGGCAATGAAGCGGATAATGCCGCGATTATGAAGCGGTTTAAGGACAAGCACACGAGCGCCAAAACATACAGCAGTGGCCCATAACTACCGGTAGCTACTAGTCCGGAAATGATCAAAACTAATCCAGCGCGGATGATATTTGCCCAAATTAATACGCTGCGGCGCTGCCACAAATCCAGTAGCACTCCAGCCCACGGTCCGATGAGCGTAAATGGCAACAGCATCACCGCAAAGGCCAAAGCCACTCCGGCCGTGGTGGAGGCTCGCTCCGGAGAGAAGAAAAATAAAGAGGCAAGGCCCACTTCGAATAATCCGTCGCCACCTTGGCTTCCAATGCGCACGCCGATCAGATAGCGCAAGTCGCGTTCGCGCGCCAAAACCTTTACCGCGGCTAGGGGCTTGATCTCCTTGGGATTCGCCGGAGCCGCAGTGTCGGATTCATTGGAAGCGTTCATCGCCGTCCTTGGGTTAATAAAAATAGGGTGCCCGTGGATTATGCACCACGAGCACCCTATAGGCCGGTACTAGCCGGCGCCTTTAGCCTTCGATCGTGACTTAGCGCTCGATGGTTCCGGCAATGAACTGCTCGACCTTTTCATGCGCAATGTCGTCGGCGTACTGCTCGGGCGGCGACTTCATGAAGTAGGAAGAAGCGGACAAGATTGGGCCACCGATTCCGCGGTCCTTAGCGATCTTGGCTGCGCGCAGTGCATCGATGATGATGCCGGCGGAGTTGGGCGCGTCCCACACCTCCAACTTGTATTCCATGTTCAGTGGCGCTTCCCCAAATGCGCGCCCCTCAAGTCGGACGTAGGCCCACTTGCGGTCGTCGAGCCACTCGATGTAATCCGAGGGACCAATGTGCACATTGCGAGCCCCCAGGTCATGTTGAACATTAGAAGTTACCGCCTGAGTCTTGGAAATCTTCTTCGACTCCAGGCGCTCGCGTTCAAGCATGTTCTTGAAGTCCATGTTCCCGCCCACATTGAGCTGGTAGGTGCGATCAAGAACGACGCCGCGATCTTCAAAGAGCTTGGCCAATACGCGGTGCGTAATCGTGGCACCGACCTGAGACTTGATGTCGTCACCAACGATGGGCACGCCCGCTTGTGTGAACTTATCGGCCCATTCTTCCGTGCCAGCGATGAAGACTGGCAGGGCGTTCACGAAAGCAACGCCGGCATCAATGCAGGCTTGGGCGTAGAACTTTGCCGCATCTTCGGAACCAACCGGTAGGTAGCAAATAAGAACATCTACCTCAGCGTCGCGCAGCGACTGCGCCACGTTGACCGGCTCGGCATCGGATTCTTCAACGGTGTCCTGGTAGTACATGCCCAGGCCATCGAGCGTTGGTCCGCGTTGCACGGAGACGCCCAACGGGGGAACATCCGCAATCTTGATGGTGTTGTTTTCGCTGGCCACGATTGCCTCAGACAGATCGAAACCGACCTTTTTGGCATCGACATCGTATAAAACAACGAATTCAATATCAGAAATGTGGTAGTCGCCAAACTGCACATGCATCAGTCCGGGAACCGTGCTGGTGGGTTCAGCGTCGGCATAAAAATGTACGCCTTGCACCAGCGATGCGGCGCAGTTGCCAACTCCAGCGATTGCCACGCGGATGGAACTCATCCTCGTTCCTTCTTTCTATCGGTCAAGGGTGTCGCGGCGTTGTTAGCGCCGTCGGCACTTTCGGCAGCGACCCCTGGGCCGCTTTCTTGCGTACGATCTTTCTCTTTCGATGGGGCGTCAGCATTGCGGCTGCGCTCACTTACGATCAGACCCTCGAGCCACTCCACCTCGCGCTCAACCTGTTCTAGGCCGTGGCGTTGCAGCTCCAGGGTGTATTCATCCATTCGTTCTCGCGTGCGCGCCATGGACTGGCGCACATTTTCGAGGCGTTCGGTAAGGCGGGTACGGCGACCCTCCAAAATGCGCAAACGAGTATCGGAGTCGGTGCGGCTAAAAAACGCGAACCGAACACCAAAGCCTTCGTCTTCCCACGTAGTGGGCCCGGCGTGGGAAGCCACGTCATTGAAGTGCTCTTTACCCGCTGCAGTTAACTGATAAACGATGCGGGCGCGTCTTCCGGATAGGGCGTGCGGGCGCGGCGACTCTTCCCCGGAAGATCCACTAATTAGCCCGCCAGCTTCCAGCCGTTTTAAACACGGATATAACGAGCCATAAGACAATGCACGAAACGAACCCAATAAGACGTTAAGATCTTTTCGTAGTTCGTAGCCGTGCATCGGCGTCTCGTGCAGTAGCCCAAGTATGGCGAATTCGAGAACGTCACGCCGTGACTTCAAAATCGCCTCCCTACTCGAACACTGCGTTGATACCCGGCCGCTTGAGGTGGCCAGTTTATGGTGCTCGATATATCGCCTCGATACATCGACGAAGCAAACATAGAGCCCCAACGGGGGTGATGGCAAGTTTCTTTCTGGGCATAATGGGCTACCGGAACAGAATCAAAGTGTTTACTATCTCCTAGTGCCCCGCGTTATTTTTGCGTTCCGCAGTTCCGCCTTGCGGATTTGGGCCGCTCCCCCGTTCCAGAATGAAAGGGTCGAGGCGTGAGACAACGCCCCCAGCCAATGCGCCGCTCCGTTCGCAGCGGCGGAAGCGCTGGCCAATCCCCTGCTGCACCCCGCTCCCAGGGCGGTGTGTCGCGGCGCCCATCTACCGCAGCCACCTCGAAACAAGACGCTAAGAAGGCTAAAAAGTTCAAGCTCATTGATTACCCGCGCACCGGAAAGCGGGGTTTTCGGCGGTGGGTGCCGTCGTGGCGACAATTTTTAGGAACGTTATTAGCCGTAGCCGCACTCGGCATAGGAGTTATTTTCGCCGCCTACTACACCACCGATATTCCGGCTGCGAATGACTTTGTAACTGAAGAGACCACCCACGTTTATTTCGCCGATGGCGAGACGGAAATGGGTTTTTTTGCCGCACAAAATCGCGAGATCATCGACACCACCGAACTACCCGATCACGTGGCACATGCGGTAGTTTCCGCCGAAGACCGAACCTTCTACGAGAACGCCGGTATTGACCCAGTTGGCATGGCTCGAGCCGTGAAATCCGCTTTCACCAGCGGCCGGACCACAGGCGGTTCAACTATTACCCAGCAGTACGTCAAGAACTACTACCTAAGTTCAGAACGCAAACTCAGTCGCAAGTTCACCGAAGCGATCTTGGCAGTCAAGATCGATCAGCAGCTCGATAAGGAAGAGATTCTCGATTCCTACCTGAATGTGATTTATTTCGGGCGCGGGGCCTATGGCATCCAGACCGCAGCGGAAGCGTATTTTCAAAAAGATGCTGCTGAACTCAGCGTTTCCGAAGCCGCGCTGCTCGCGGGCATCATCCCCTCCCCCTCCAACTGGGATCCGGAAGCAAATCCGAAGAAGGCGAAGGAGCGGTGGAACTATGTGCTGGACGGCATGGTGGAAGGCGGCTGGCTTACAAGCGCCGAACGTGCAGAGCAAGAATTCCCAGAACTTCCCGAACGCAAACTAGAAGACCGCTACGCCGGCCCGAACGGCTATCTGCTGGACATGGTGCGCAAAGAACTGATCGAACGCACCGATTGGACAGAAGAAGATATGGATCGAGGCGGCCTAAAAGTCATCACCACAGTTGATCCGGACCGGCAGGATGCCGCCATTGCTGCGGTAGAGAACCTGCCAGAGGGGCACGCGGACAATCTAAAAGTTTCACTAGTGTCGGTCGATCCCCGAACTGGTGGAATTGAGGCGCTCTATGGCGGCCCCGACTTCATTGAGTCCCCCCGCAATGCGGTCACCCAAGACCGCATGCAGGCAGCGTCCACCTTCAAACCCTTTGCCTTAGTGGCGGCGTTAGAAGAGGGCATCCCGCTGACAACCACCTATCAGGGCAACTCTCCGCGGGAAATTGAAGGCTTTGACCGGCCCGTGCGGAATTTCGGCAACATTAATTACGGCACTTCCGACCTCGTCCGCGCCACGGCGAACTCGGTAAACACCGCCTACGCACAACTGAACGTGGACGTGGGGCCCGAGGCGACGATGGAAGCGGCAATCCGCGCCGGCATCCCGGAGGACACCCCGGGCCTGGAAGCTAATCCGGCCAATGTTTTAGGGACTTCCTCACCCCACCCGCTAGATATGGTCCGCGGATATTCCACGTTTGCCGGCCAGGGCGTGCGCCAGGATCCGCACATCATCGCAGAGGTTTACGATAATGCGGACGTTGTGGCTTATGAGGCAGATGAGGAAGGCGAACGGGTTTTCGAGACCGACGTAATGGCTGATCTGACTTATGCCATGACCCAGGTCGTCGAACAGGGTTCGGGTCGCAAGGCGCAGGCCTTAAACAGGCCCATTGCCGGTAAGACCGGGTCTTCCCAGGAAAACCGCGCCGCCTGGTTCGCGGGCTTCGTTCCGCAGTTAACGACGGTGGTTTCGCTCTACCAGCCCGGTTCCGACGGTGAAGAATCAATCACGCCCTGGGGCGATGTCTCGCAAGTGACCGGATCGACTTATCCCACTGATATATGGGTTGACTACATGACCGAGGCGCTTGCCGATACTCCCATAGAGGAGTTCCCCGAGCGCGCGGACGTGGGTGCGCCCGAAGTGGTGTGGCTAACCGTTCCCGATGTGGTGGGAATGGAGCAAAAGGATGCCGAACTAACGATCCGGGGCGCTAATTTATCGGTTCGCGTTCGTAGTGAAGAAAGCGATTCCGTAAATCCGGGTCGTGTCATTCGCAGTGAGCCGGGAGCCGGTGCCAGCGTCGAATCCGGAACGACAGTCACCCTGGTTGTTGCCACCGAACCGGAACCGGAAGAAGTAGAGATACCCAATCTGGTTGGAAAGCAGCAAGACACGGCGGAATCACAACTACGCGACCTGGGGCTCGCCGTCCAAACTCAGACAGAACATTCTGATGAGTCGGAGGGAACCGTTCTGCGTACCGATCCCGGGGCGGGAAATAGTGTTGCGCCGGGCTCAACCGTAACAATCGTTGTTTCAGCCGGCCCCGAGCCGGAGCCGTCGCCAACGGAAACGACGGAACCACCAGACCCCGATCCTGACCCGGATCCCGATCCCGACCCCGACCCTGGAGAGGATGAATCTGGTTCATCTGATTCTGAAGAAGATGAGCCAGAGCGCTAGCTCGCACGGTCTTATCCACAAGTAACTTCCCACTGATGACCGACAAGACTTGGCGCGATACTCTGGAATTTCGCAAAGAACCTCCTGTCACGGAACGTCCGTGACCGCCTAGTCCAAAGGAGGTGGGTTCACAAGATGCGTAATTATGAGCTGATGGTGATCCTTGACCCCGAGGTTGAGGAACGCACTGTCCAACCGTCACTCGACAGTTTCCTGAAGGTAGTTACTGCCGATAAGGGCACTGTGAACAATGTTGACATCTGGGGTCGGCGTCGTATGGCATACGACATCGACAAGAAGTCTGAAGGTATCTACGCAGTCGTGGATTTCACCGCAAATCCTGAAACTGCGCAAGAACTTGATCGCCAGCTGGGCTTGAATGAGTCCGTGCTGCGCACAAAACTGATTCGTCCCGACGTGCGCTAATCGTTTTAGCGTTGCAAATACCTGGAGGCAGTAATGGCCGGTGAAACAATCATCACTGTAGTTGGCAATCTCACGGGCGACCCCGAACTGCGGTTCACCCCGTCGGGTGCCGCAGTGGCGAACTTCACCATCGCATCAACGCCGCGCATTTTTGATCGGCAGGCAGGCGAGTTCCGCGATGGCGAAACCCTGTTTATGCGCTGCTCAATTTGGCGCGATGCGGCCGAAAACGTGGCAGAGTCCTTGACTAAAGGCTTGCGTGTTATTGCTCAGGGCAAACTCGTTCAGCGCTCGTTTGAAACGCGCGAGGGCGAGAAGCGAACAGTTGTGGAACTGCAGGTGGATGAGATCGGACCCTCTATGCGCTATGCCAGCGCGAGCGTGACGCGCACCCAACGTGGTGGTGGCGGCTTCTCTGGCGGAGGCGGCGGAGGGTTTGGCGGTGGCGGCGGTGGACGCCCCAGCGCCAACGACGACCCGTGGGCAAGCGATGGCCCCGGCGGTTCATCTGGCGGCTCGTCGGAAAGTTCTTTCGACGAACCACCTTTCTGACTTAGACCAGATACTCGGGTGGCTGGATGCCGCCCATTAGAAGGAGAAGCACGATGGCTACTAATAAGGCCGTTGTACGCAAGCCTAAGAAGAAGCAAAACCCGCTTCAGGCTGCAGACATTGAATACGTTGACTACAAGGACACCAACTTGCTGCGCAAGTTCGTATCCGACCGCGGCAAAATTCGCGCACGCCGAGTAACGGGCGTGACGGTGCAACAGCAGCGCCAGATTGCGCGCGCGGTAAAGAACGCGCGCGAGATGGCTTTGCTGCCGTACTCGAGCTCGGGCCGGTAAAGGAGAAACCAATAATGGCGAAGTTAATTTTGACCCATGAGGTTTCAGGACTGGGTGAACCCGGCGACGTGGTTGAGGTAAAGGACGGCTACGCCCGCAATTACCTCATCCCCCGCAAGCTGGCCACCCCCTGGAGCGCCGGAGCCGAGAAGCAGATCGACTCGATTCGTGCCGCTCGCAAGGCGCGCGAAATCGCGACCATTGAAGAGGCGCAGGCCATAAAGGCTTCCCTGGAGTCCAAGCCGGCAGTTGTTACTGCTCGTGCCGGCCAGGGCGGGCGTCTCTTCGGCGCTGTCACTGGAGCAGAAATCGCCGATGCGGTTGTCGCCGCCGGTGGCCCGCAAATTGATAAGCGCCGCGTCGAAATTGCGAGCCCCATCAAGGCAGTTGGCGAGCACAACGCGTCGGTACGGCTGCACTCTGATGTTGAGGCGAATCTGACCGTTCAGGTCGTCGCCGCTGAGTAGGTAATAACGGCGCGGTCGCCGCACGGGTGATTGCTCGGTTGTTGACCGCCCAGATCGCAGCGAACTGAGGCTGGGGCAGAACCAAAAGTTCTGCCCCAGTTTTATTTTGCCCGCGGGCGTTACATGCCGGGCGTACGCAATGCCCCAATACCGCAATGCGGGGCGCCCGCGATGCCCTGGAGTCCGCTATGCCAGGCGTACGCAATGGCGAGCGTTGCATGCCCGGCATCTACGATGCCCGGCGTCCGCGAGTTTTTCGCTGCCCCAAGCCGCGCTGTTTGGCGGGGTTCTGACGGAACCCCTAGCTTTTTTGAGAAAAAAGCCGAATATTCTGTCACACCAGTCCCATATGCATCATCAACCCCAAAATCGCGCGACGTTGCGTCAGAACCCCGCCAAAATCCTCGTATCCTCACTCCGGCCGCGGCCTTAATCGAGAGCTGCGTTCTTTCGGGTTAGAGGCGGGGCCCTACTAGCTGCGCCGCTTCAGCCGCGCAGATCCAGTTGAGGCCCGCTCCAGTTGCGACGGTCCAGCAGCGCAGCTCCAGCCGCGACGGTCCGAAAGCGCCGATCTACTCCAAGTCGAGCGCGGCTCCGACCTTGAGCCACTTATCCCCGTGAGCGCGCGCGCCGTTCGCAACTGCCCGGGCCGCCATGAAACCGCCGCCAAATGCGATCCAGACCCATACAAGCCCCGGCGTCCCGCCTGGTGCAAAGAGATAGACCAGCCCGATCATCGGTAAAAACGTGGCGAGTGTCAGGAGGCCCGCGCGCGCCAGATAAACGCCATCGCCAGCTCCGATTAGCACGCCATCGAGCACAAAAACATAGCCACT
>JAJYRW010000292.1 GCA_021793895.1 Actinomycetes bacterium | reverse complement strand
GCAAGGGAGCGCCAATGCGCAAAGTGACTGTTGAAGACGTGGCCCGGCACGCCGGAGTCTCCACGGCCACAGTCTCGCGCGCCGTCAACGGCTCCGGAACCGTCGCGCAGCACACCTACCAGCGCGTTATGTCATCAGTGAATGAACTCGGCTTCACCCCCACCCCCGCCGCGCGGAATCTGCGCCAGCAGCGCACCCGCAACATCGCCCTCGTCGTCCCCTCGATCGTCAACCCGTTCTTCCCCGAACTCGTCTCCGCCGTCCACCCGGGCGTCGCCGCCGAAGGTTATTCCCTCCTTTTGATCGACAGTCACGAATCCGAACGCGCGGCCCTGCGGGTCGTAACCTCTCGAATTGCGGACGGCGTCCTACTGATCGGCTCCATGTCCGACCTGGGTGGGGGTACTTCCATCTCACCCGTGGGTGTTCCAGTCGTAGCCCTGGACCGCGCACCCTCCGTGCTTTCAGCCACGGTGGTGCAGTGCGAAAACGAGCAGGGCGCGCGCGAAGTTGTTGAACACCTCATCGAACGTGGTCACCGCGATATTGCCCACATCACGGGCCCAGTAGGCATCGACGTCGCCGACCAGCGCACCACCGGGTACCGCGCCGCCCTGAAAGGCCGCGGCCTTGCCGTGCAGGCAGAACTGATAAAAACGGGAGACTTCTCTGAAGATTCCGGCTTCGCCGCCACCTTGGAACTGATCGACTCCGGCCATAAATTTTCCGCGATCTTCGCGGCCAATGACATCCAGGCCATCGGCGCAATCGCGGCTCTGCAATTGCGCGGACTATCAGTCCCACAAGACGTCGCGGTCGCGGGATTCGACGGCATCCACCTCACCCGGTATGTGAACCCCACATTGACGACCTATATTCAGCCGATCAAAACTATCGCGCAGCGCGCCACCGACCTGCTGCTGCGCAAAATTTCCGGCATCGCCTCCGCCGCAGCCCAAGAAATGCTGCGGTTCCCTGGCGAACTCGTCATCCGCGAATCTAGCGCGTTACGGAGGGCCTGATCATGGCATCGATTGTGGTGTTCGGAAGCCTCAATATGGACCAGTCCATTGAGTTGCAACGGCTGCCCGCGCCCGGAGAAACCGTGATGGCCGACGCGATGCGCTACACGCCCGGCGGCAAGGGCGCTAACCAGGCCGTATCGGCCGCCCGCATGCGCGGTGACGTGGCCTTCGTCGGCTGCGTCGGCAACGACGACCACGGCCGAACCATGGTTCAGCGCCTCAACGACGAGCGAATTGATACCTCGAATGTCGCCATAATCCCCGACACCCCGACCGGCCTGGCTGTAGTCGCGGTAGACGCAGCCGGCCAAAACTCGATCATGGTCGTTCCCGGTGCGAACTACGAAACTTCCACCGAACAACTCGACGCACTCGACGCCGTCCTAAATGAAAATTCCACCCTGGTGGTGCAGCTAGAACTGCCGCACGCCCTGGTGGGCAAGGCACTGCAACTTGCAAAAAAGCGCGGTGCCCGCACGGTCCTGAATGCGGCACCTGCCGCCGAGGTGACCCAAATGCTCGGCGATGTTGACGTGCTCATCGTCAATGAACCCGAAGCCGAAAGCCTGGCGGCAATGCCAGTAACCAGTCTCGACACGGCCGCCGGAGCGGCCTCGAAACTGCACACCGAGTTCGATTGCGCGGTCATAGTCACCTGTGGCGCCGCGGGATCAGTAACTTGCGCGGACGGAAAAACCACAAATATTCCGCCGTTCCCCGTCACCGCGGTGGACACGGTCGGGGCCGGGGACGCCTTCGTGGGCGCCCTGGTTGTAGCCCTCGATGAAGGTCGAGCGCTCAACGCTGCAGCCCGATTGGCCTCAGCGGCCGGGGCTGCCGCCGCAACAAAAATGGGAGCCCAAGACGCCCTCCCACGGCGAGGCGAACTCGCAGAACTATTCGGCGTCCGATGACCGCATAAACCACATGCGGCCAACACAGCACGAGGAGGTGCCGTGATGAAACGCAATAAGTTACGTGTCATAGTCCCGCTCGCAGTTGGAGCGTTGTTCTTAGCTGCCTGCGGTGGCGATAACGGAGATACCGGCGGCGAAGGCGGCGGTGGAGGCGGCGAAGCGGCTCCGGAGGGCGATGATCGCCCGTCGGTCGTTTCCGTCGTCTCCGGCCCACTGGGTGACCGCGGCTTCTTCGATGATGCCGAACGCGGCATGAAGAAGATCGCCGAAGCTGGATCCAAAACCCAAACCATTGAGTCGGAAGCCAACAACCCCTCGCAGTGGAAATCCAACCTGCAACTGGTTTCCAACGGTGAATGGGATCTGGTCATAACGCGAACCACCCAGCAGCATGACAACCTCGACGAGGTAGCGCAGGACTTCCCGGACCAGCTCTACATCACCTACGACGATGTGGTCGAACAGCCCAACGTCGCTTCAATCACCTACGCGCAAAATGAGGGCTCATTCCTCGCGGGCGTGCTGGCCGGAATTGCCACCACAGAGCCTGACACGTTCGATAAGTCGGATGGCAATAAGAAGGTTGGCGTCCTGGGTGGTATGGACATCCCAGTCATTAACGACTTCATTGTTGGCTTCAAGAAGGGCGTCGAATCAGTCGACCCCAGCATCGAAGTATTCGAAGCATTTGTTGGTGACTTCAACGACCCGAATAAGGGTTACGACCAGTCCAAGGCCATGTTCGAAAAGGGCGCCGATGTGGTGTTCGCCGTTGCCGGTGGATCCGGATTGGGAACGCTGAAAGCCTCTGCCGATGCCGATAAGTACTCCATCGGTGTTGACCAGGACCAAAACGATGAGGAACCCGGCCACGTGATTGCCTCAATGCTCAAGGACATCGGCGTATCGTTGGAAAACGCGGTTAACGCATATGTCGAAGGGGACTTGAACTTCGGCGAGACGACCGTTTACGGGCTCGAAGACGGCGGTGTGAAACTCGTTTACGCCACGGACATCGTTCCGCAAGAAGTAATTGACCAAGTGGACGACTACATTCAGCAGGTCATCGACGGCGAGATTGAGGTCCCGACGGTCTTCTGATAGGTGATTCATCA
>JAJYRW010000012.1 GCA_021793895.1 Actinomycetes bacterium | reverse complement strand
CTGGCTTATCGCTAGCGGGCTAACTTGGCTCACTCCTAACGGGCTGGCCTCGTTCATGAGCCGTTCCTGAAGTGTTCGGCAATAAACTTTGACGGCGCGTGGATTATTTTCCACGCGCCGTCCTTTGCCGTCCAGCTATGCGATGCCCCTTGCCGCGGGGCTCTGCGCCCTTTACCTTTCGGCTCTGCCCCGGCAGTTTCTGCGGCCTCAATACTTTGTGTGTTGCGAGAGTCGCATTATTCGGCACTTTCGCTTCACGCTAGCCAGAAATTGGGGCTTTCATCGATACGGTGTAGTGGGAGTCGCGCTGTCCGGTTAAAAAGCATCACCACCATTTACTGGATGTGGCGCAAGAGCTATTTAGTGCGCCAAGAAAGCTGGATCAGAGGTCAATGCCCGACGCGCAGCCCTTTTGCGGCCGGGCTCTGCGCCGTCCTGTGCCGTCCAGCTATGCGATGGCCCTTGCCGCGGGGCTCTGCGCCGGCATTTTCTGCGGCCTCAATAGTTTGTGTGTGGCGAGAGTCGCATTATTCGGCACTTTCGCTTCACGCTAGCCAGAAATTGGGGCTTTCATCGATACGGTGTAGTGGGAGTCGCGCCGTCCGGTTAAAAAGCATCACAATCATTTACTGGCGGCACCAGCACCTTTGGCGGCACCAGCAGCACTGGGTGCACCAGGAGCACTGGCCGGCACCAGCAGCACTGGCCGGCACCAGCAGTGCATGCTCTGAAGTGGTGCGCGAGGTGGGATTCGAACCCACACGCTCGTAAGAGCACAGGAACCTAAATCCTGCGTGGCTGCCAGTTACACCACTCGCGCTTCGGTTTTGCGGGCTTACTGAAAGGCCCGGCCGCCAAATAACATCTGCCAAATGACGCCCGCCAAATAACACCCGTTAAATGAGGCCTACAAATCCAGTTGAGCCTGCAATAGTTTAATCAACGCCCAATTCTTTCCGCAGCCGGGCTACGTGTCCAGTGGCTTTGACGTTGTAAAGGGCATGCGTTACGTGGCCTGTCTCATCTAACACCACGGTGGAGCGAATTACTCCGCGCGTTAATTTCCCATAGAGTTTCTTTTCGCCAAACGCGCCATATGCGGCCAGCGCTTCCTTCTCCGGATCGGCCAGCAGCGGAAACGTCAGATCTTCCGCCGCTGCAAATTTCGCCAATTTCTCAGGACTATCAGGCGAAATTCCGACCACTGCATACCCGTCGGATTGCAGCGCCGCCAATGAATCACGAAAATCACAAGCCTGTTTGGTGCAGCCCGGAGTACTCGCGCGCGGATAGAAGTAGATGATCGCCTTCCTGCCGGCCAGATCGCTGCGGCTCAGGGTGGAGCCATCGGCGGTTGGCAGCGAAAAGTCCGGTGCTAGATCACCAGGTTCAAGTCGGGTCGCAGGGCCGGATTTCGATTCCGTAGCCATAAAATATCTTCCTTCCTCGCGCTTCAATTAGTCGCTCAGGGTAGCTTCCATTGGCCGCCCAGGGGCTTCGACGAGCCGCCCATTGGACTTCCGTGGTCGCATGCCGACCTTCCATTGGGCCGGGCCAACAGGCCCATGCTCGCCATTACCACTAGCGTAGTAACACAACTAATATTAGTGAGTGCCACCAGCGACAATAGTGAGGTGCACCAAGTGGCTGATCCAGAAAAGACAACCGACCCGACCGACCTTGATCCCGACGTGCTTTATAGCCGTGTCGTCGATTATCAACGCCGGGTTGCCACCAACATGAACGATCTGCACCACGAACTTAGTCCCAAGGTGATCGCCGAAAAGGCCAAGACATCAGCCAACGACATGGTGCGTGAGCCGGACGGCTCACTGAAGACCAAAACCTTAGTTATAGCCGGGGTTGCCGTAGCCGCGGTGGTGCTAGTCGTCGTCCTAAAGCGAAAGAAGTGAGTTCTTCGGTGGGTGTGGATACCGTAGATACCGAAAAAGCCAAGGCCGAGGCCGTATCTGGCATCCGCATGCTGCATGACCGCGTGCTGTTGAAACCTGATATTTCGAGCAACGAGCGCCGGTCCGCCGCCGGCATTGTGATCCCGGCCACGGCCGAAAGTGGCAAGCGTTTACTGTGGGCCACGGTCGTCGCGGTTGGCCAACTAGTGCGGCAGGTCAAAAAGGGTGATCGGGCGCTATTCGACCCGGAAAATCAAGCTGATGTAGAGCTCAACGGCATCGACTATATTTTGCTGCGCGAACGAGATCTGCACGCCGTCGCCGAGCTCGGTGACACGGGCGATGGGACCGGCCTGTACCTATAGGACCCCCAGTTTTTACCGCCGGCAATTCAGTGCTAGTGTTTTGCCCGCACCCGCGCCATTAGCTCAATTGGTAGAGCAACTGGCTCTTAACCAGTGTGTTCTAGGTTCGAGTCCTAGATGGCGCACCGCAGATCGCCTCAGAAACTAAGTTCCACCCTCTGAGGCGATTTTATTTTCACCGCTCCAAGCGTCTGTCCCGGCCTTTCGCCGTGCATAACGCCCACTTGTGGTCAACGATGAAGTTGACCAAACCAGCACGGGAGGGCACATGTCACAGCCAGCAAACACCGCCAGCTACACCTACGACGTCGTGGTTATCGGAGCAGGTGCCATCGGAGAGAACCTGGCCGACCGCGCCGTCCAAGGCGGCTTAAGTGCCGTGGTGCTCGAATCAGAACTTGTGGGCGGGGCGTGCTCGTATTGGGCGTGTATGCCTTCCAAGGCGCTGTTGCGCCCCGGGGCGGCACTGGAATCGGCTCGAACAGTCCCCGGCGTTGAAGGCGTTCCCGAGCACATTGATGTGGAAAAGACGCTGGCCTCCCGCGACAGTTTCGTGTCCAATTGGGACGATTCCGGCCAGGTCGATTGGCTCTCAACAGCCGGGATCGATCTGATTCGCGGAACCGCACAGATCGTTGGCGAGCGGGAAGTTGAAGTCCGCTTGGGCCTTAAGCAGGTCGGGCTTGCCCCAGACCAGCCCGAAATTTTAACTGTTCATGCTCGCAGCGCCATCGCCGTTTGTACTGGAACTTCGCCCGTGCTTCCACCCATCGATGGACTGCTGGAATCCCACCCGTGGACGAGCGCGGAGGCCACCGCCGCGCAGGAAATCCCAGCAGAGTTGCTCATTATCGGCGGCGGGGTAGTGGGGTGCGAAATGGCCACCGCTTTCGCCGATCTGGGCTCCCAGGTCCATCTGGTGGTGCGCGGCGACAATGTTCTAAGCGGCATCGACTCCTTCGCCGGCGAAGCGGTCGCGGATTCACTGGAGCAAATGGGCGTGGACGTGCGCCTCAACTGCGAGGTCACCTCTTGTGGCCAAGTGGGCGCCGACCCGGCGGATTTGATTATGGACGACGCCACCTCCCCAACCGGTATTCGCACCAAAGCGGCGCTATCGGATGGGTCAACCATCGTGGCCGATCAGGTGCTGGTGGCGACCGGACGCAAACCCAACTTGCCCGAAATCAGCGATGTCACCATCGAAAAGGATGACCAGGGCCACCTGCAACTAGATGCAGATCTGCGCGCGCAGGGAACGGACTGGCTCTATGTAGTTGGCGATGCTTCATCTCGGGCGCACACTACGCACGAGGGCAAATACCAGGCGCGCATAATTGGCGACCTCATCGTAAGTCGGGCCAAGGGCGTAGCAGGCGCAGGCGGCGCCGGTGCAGATTTACGGGCCGATGCGATGGGTGCCCCGCAGGTTATTTTCACCCGTCCCGAAGTCGCGCAGGTGGGGTTGACCCGTGATGCCGCCGAAGACCAAGGCATCGATACCCGCGTCTTTGACCAGGATTTAGGAGCCATTGCCGGTGCCGCGCTGCACGGGCACAACTATCAGGGCCAGGTTCGTTTTGTGGTCGATGCCCAAAGACAGGTGTTGATTGGTGCGACCTTTGTTGGGGGAGACGTTGCTGAAATGCTGCACGCGGCGACCATTGCGATCATTGGTGAGGTGCCGCTGGCCCGGCTGTGGCATGCGGTTCCGGCTTATCCGACGATGAGCGAGGTGTGGCTGCGGTTCTTGGAAGCCGCGGGGCTGTAAGCCAAAAAGGTTTACTCCGCAACCAGATCCGGGTCTGAGGACAGGATCATGCCCAGGGCCACTTCACCGTTGCGCAGTGCCGCTTTAGTCAGCGGCCCGCCCGCATCCAGCGACGTGAACTCAATCGTTAGGCCGTAAATTTCTTCGAGCCCGGGTTGGCAAAAGCCCCGTTCTGGGCATTCGGGTGGCGCTCCCAGAGTTATCCCGCCGCCGCAGGCCTCGGCTAGGTCACTGAGACTATTTACGTCGTGCTCGGCGGCGAATTCAGTCGTAACGGCAAAACTGTTTTGGTCGGCGGCCTCAGAGGCAGCGCCCACGGTGAGGCCAGCGTTTTCGGCCAGTTCGGTTAGGTGACCCATGGTGTCATCAAGATCTGAGGATGCCAGCGCTTCAGCATCCGACCCGTTTTGGTCTAAATTCAAATACTCGGTCAAAGTTCCCACATACTCGGGGACGACCGTCAATTCGCCCGACTCTAGGGCCGGCAAGTAGACCTCGCGGTTACCGATCGTGCGCACCTCGACGTTGAAGCCGGCATCGGCCAACACTGCGGCATAGAGTTCCGCCAGGGTGGCTGATTCCGTGAAGTTCGCCGCCCCGACCACAATTGATCCCGGGTTTTCGGCCTGCTGGGGAGCAGTGAGGTCATTTTCTGCTACGAACGCGGCGGCTGCCTGGCTGGAAGTGTTGCGCTCCACGTCGACTGCGCGGTTGAGCTCAATGAGCGTTGAGGTATCGAGTGCTTCGGCGACGGTATCGACGGCGGCGATCAGCGCGGGATCGGCGGCCTCCGAATTAACCGCCGCAATAATGTTATCGACAGTTTGTAGGCCCTGGTCATCGTCAAGAGAAATCAAATCATCTCCGGCGATCGGCTCACAGGCCTTGCCTGAAACCTCTCCATTTTCTTCCGGAGCCGTGGTGCCGGAAGAGCCCGGATCACCACAGGCGGCCAAACCAAGTAGCGCTACTGCGGAGGCGGCAAGCAGGACAGAACGTTTTTTCACAGAAAAGTTCATTCCCCAATCACATCAGAAGCTGGACATATGCGCTATGCGGTGATGGTCGCCGTCCTTAATGATTTCGGTGTCACCCAGCGCTGCCCAAGTGCTAAAAGCCCTTCTAAAACCAGGCATAAAGCGGCAACTAGCAACCCGCCGGCCATTGCTTTTCCGTAGTTTTGGTTCGACATTCCGGTCACGATAATCACGCCGAGGCCGCCGCCGCCAACCAGCGCGGCCAGGGGCACGGTTGCAACTACTTGCACGGCTGCGGTGCGCACTCCAGCCGCGATCGTCGGCACGGCAAGCGGCAACTGGACCGATCCCAGAACATGAGCTGGCGACATGCCGGTGCCGCGGGCGGCGTCCAAAATGTCGGCATCCACCTCGCGCATCCCGACGTAGACGTTGGTCAAGATGGGTGGGATGGCGAACGCAGCTACGGCCAGCACGGTGGCGCGGTTGCCGAACCCGATGGGGGAGATGGCAAAGATTGTTAGCAGCGCCAGCGTCGGGAAAGCTCGGGAAGTATTCGCGGCGATCACGGTCAGCCCGCCGCCCCGGGAGGAGCGGGCCAAGTAGACGCCCAGTGGGATCGCGATCACCATCGCGGCCAGCGTGGCCAGCGCAGACATCCACAAGTGATCGATGGTTAATTGCACGATCCCGGAAGACCCCGTCCAGTTCAATGGATCGTTAAGCCAGATGAAGGCGTCGGAAAAAATATTCACGCCAGCTCCCCTTCCCGGCGGCGCGTCCAGGGTGTGACCGCCTTGGCAATGAGCCACAGGGCCAGGTCGAAGGCGAACGCTAAAGCCAAACACAACACGGTCGCGGTGACGACTTCGGCGCGATAGTCAGCCCAAAATCCGCGGAAAAGTAACTGGCCCAGCCCGCCGTAGCCCACGACCACCCCAACAGTGGTCAGCGCGACAGTGGTGACGGTCGCCATGCGGATTCCAGCAAATATTGTCGGCAGGGCGTTGGGCAGCTCCACCCGAAAGAGGATTTGCCAGTCCCCGTACCCCATGCCGCGGGCAGCGTCGACGATTGCCGGGTCAACCTGCTGCAGCCCGACGAGAGTGTTGCGCACCAATACCAGGAGTGCGTACGCGACCAGCCCTATGAGCACCGTGGTCGCGCCAATCCCGGTAAACGGCGCCAGAACAGCAAAAAGAGCCAGCGAAGGAATCGTATAAAGCACACCGGAAGCGCCAATTATCCAACCCGAGAGTTTGGGAAACCGCCGCGCTAGGAGCGCCAGCGGTAAAGCCAAAACAAAGGCGATTGCCACCGCTTGCCACGTCAGGTTGATGTGCTGGGTCAGCGCCGTAGTGATGTCATTCCAGTTGCCCTGCAGATATTTCCACGAGAACCACGGGTTTGGGGCAGCGTCGTTCGCGGCAGCGAAACCCTCCACAGCAAGGCGCACAAAATCCACGCTACCGGTACGGTCGTGGTGTGGGAAATGATGTGTTGCATTCCGGCCCAGCATCCGTGCAGTTTGCGGATGCCTCCAAGATTTACCCCGACGGCACCGTTGCCGTAGAAAATTTAAGTTTGCAGGTGAATGCGGAAGAACTCGTGACCCTGGTGGGACCCTCGGGCTGTGGGAAGTCCACGTCACTACGCATGGTGAATCGGCTGATTGTTCCCACATCGGGAGCGATCCTCATCGACGGTGAAGACATCGCCGCTAGCGACCCGGTGCAGCTGCGGCGCCAAATTGGTTATGTGATTCAGCACGTGGGCCTCTTTCCGCACCGGACGGTGGGTCAAAATGTAGCGACGGTCCCGCGGCTGCTGGGCTGGGACCGGGGCCGCATCAAAGAGCGGGTAGCCGAGCTCTTGCAGCTCGTGGGGCTTGAGCCCGAAAAGTATTCACGGCGCTACCCGCATGAACTTTCCGGTGGGCAGCGCCAGCGAGTGGGCGTGGCGCGAGCGCTCGCGGCTGATCCGCCAGTGCTGTTGATGGATGAGCCTTTCGGCGCGGTTGATCCCATTGGCCGCCGCCGGCTACAAAGTGAATTTCGCCGCATTCAACAAGAGGTGCGCACAACCGTACTTTTTGTGACGCATGACCTGGATGAGGCCGTGCTGCTGGCCGATCGCGTTGCGGTGTTTTCCCAAGGCGGGAAGTTGGAGCAGTTTGCCGACCCCGTAACGTTACTGGCCCAGCCGGAGACCGAGTTTGTGCGGGAATTCATTGGCGAGGCGGCCACCGTGCGCCTGCTGAGTTTGACGCAAATTACGGCGGACGATTTGGGGCCGGTGGCGGGGGCTGAAGCGCCGGGTGAGGCCGCAGCGCCAGGTGAGATCGCCGCGCCGGGTGAGGCCGCTTTGCAAGTGGGTCAGACGCTGGATGTGGGGTTAAACGCGATCACCATCGCGGCCGATGGCGTAGTACCCGTGGCAGATAATGAGGGAAACACCATTGGGACGCTAGATGCCCACCACCTGCACGCGGCGCTAAAGCGAGCAGTGCGCCGCAATTCAAATGCGCCAGCTGCGATGAATGAGGATTTGAAACTTAATGGCTCATGACCACGGATTGGCGGCGGGACGCGGCGCCGCCCGACATCGCCCGCGCCTTCGCCTCGCGTTCATCCTTGTCGTTGCTTATCTCTTCGTTGAGCTGGTTGCCGCCTGGATTTCTGGGTCGCTCGCGCTTTTATCCGATGCGGTGCACATGATTACTGATGCGGCAGCGCTGGGGATGGCACTGGGCGCGACCCGGCTCGCGGAGCGCGTGGACCGCACCGGGCAGCGCACCTACGGCTATTATCGCGCCGAAGTTTTTGCGGCCCTGGCAGTCGCAGCCCTAATGACGATTACCGGCATTTACGTAGTCTTTGCGGCGATTCGTCGAATCGGTGCGGACGTTGAAATTGCCACCGGCCCCATGATCATCGTCGCCGTGGTGGGGCTGATCGTGAATGTGATTTGCGTATTTTTGCTGCGCGAGGGCGCGAGCCAGTCGATTAATGTGCGCGCTGCTTATCAAGAGGTGCTGGTTGACGCGGTGGGCTCCGTCGGCGTTTTAATCGGCGGAATCATCATTATTTACACCGACGCGGTGTGGGTCGATACGCTGATTGCGTTCTTGATTGGCGCATTCATCGCGCCGCGCGCCTTCCGAATCGGGCGCGACGCGCTACGGGTTCTAAGCCAGGCTGCTCCCGAAGACGTGGACGTCACCCAGGTCGTAGCGGATTTATCCCAATTACCGGACGTGGTGGACGTTCACGACATGCACGTGTGGTCGCTCACCTCGGGAATGGACGTCGCCACCGCGCATTTGGTGATTGCGGACGGCGCCGATTCCCACCGCGTACTCGATCAGGCCCGGGATCTACTTGTGAGCAGGCACGCGATCGCGCACGCGACGCTCCAGGTGGAGCCGACAAACCATGAGGGTTGCGACCAGCTGGACTGGTGAAGGTTTCGGCCCTCGTGCTGGGCAATTCTCTGCGGCGCTAAATAATGCGCGGCCACCTGGGGAGCCCTACGCTTAAGAACATGTTGAAACTAGCGATTTTCCTCTTAATTGTCTGGGCCGCACTCTCTGTCTTGGGTTTTGTGGTCAAGGGGCTGATGTGGCTGGGGATTGTGTGCCTAATTCTCTTTGCCATAACGGCCGTTTGGGGCTTCATCTCTGGGCGTGGTTCCGGGACCAGGGTTTAGCGCGCTTCGTACGGAGAGTGTCCCGCGCGTACTGTGAGCAGTGTGATTCGATTTTTGCCGCCGGGAGCGCGGAACGAAATGCCAACGGTCTCGGCGGTTCGCGACCTCTATTTCGCGGCTGCCTCCCAGCCGCCACTTAATGAATCGGAAGCCGTCGCAACATTGTTTGCAGATCTGTATGCGGCAGCGCTGGAGAACAAGGCGGTGGCTGCCGTAGCGGCTTATAAAGACGCCGAACTAACAGCATTCGCTTACGGCCATCCATGGCGCTGGAGCGAGCAGCCGGACTCGTGGTCTGCCGCACTGAAGGACAGTCTCGGGCAGCGCTTTGCGCTATTGGACGGAACGTACGCTTTGCTCTTGCTTGCTCGTGATCCGGCAGTTCGAGGTACTGGGATCGGGGGACGCGTCTTACAGACTTGGCTGGAAGGCATTGGAAACGGACCAGTCTGGCTCCAGACTACAGACGTAATGTCACCAGCGCGCCGGCTTTATGAAACAGCGGATTTTAAGCCGATCGGGCACGGCCCTAATGCTCCCAACGGCAAGCCGGGCCTTGTCATGTTTCGGAGCGGGCGCGCTCGGCCACCGTGTTAAGCAACGCCGCTGCCGTGGTTGCGTCATCCACGGTAATCACGACATTGCGATTCCCCGTCCGCTCGATGCGGATGGCTTCTCCACTGCGAGTAACCAGACCGGTGGTACCCGCAAGGTTGGTACGTAGTCCCCACCCGCCGAACTCGGCGAACGGTTCAACATCGGTCACCGAGGCAGCGACTACCTCATCAGCGGGAATGCGCAAGGCCTGAAGACCCACGTTGTTGCGGGCGGTAAGGCCCGAAGCGTCAATCTTGACCGCAAAACTTAAGAATCCCAGGATCAAAGCAGCCAGTAGCACCATTGGCAACACCAGCCACCATTGGCGGGTTCCAAATCCGATCGCCGCAGCGATGACTACCGGAATAAGGCTGATAACTATAAGCAGCCACGGTCGGCGCATCGTAGCCTCGCCGATCCAGGTTGCGCGGGCACCGGCGGCAAGTTCAAGGCGAGAAGTTCCTTCCGGGAGGGGATCGCGGGCAGGCTGGGTCGGGTCGGCGCCGCCAAGGAGCGCCGCTGCGATTCCAAGTAGCAGCGAGATAGTCATCGATAGCGCAATGCCAAGGCCGGGATCGCTGGCAGCATACGGGTCACTGACACCGCGCTGGGTGAGCACTTGGGTCAGTAAAATTCCGCAAAATAGGCTGATGATTCCAACCGAAAGCCCTATGAACATCCGGCGGGTTAGCGCGGAGCGGCCCAGTAACACCACCATGGGGAACAAGACCACCACCGCGATACCTATGAGAATCGCGCTGCTTATCAAAAGCTCGTTGACTGCCCCAACTCGATCGACACCCTGGGTGCCCCAGTGCAAGGCAACTGTCTGCGGAAGATCGGGTAACCACGTAAACACGAGGGCAATCGTGGCGGCGATAATTATGAGCGGCAGCCCGATTCCAAGCCCGATGGACCGAGCCCGGTGAGGAACGGGTCGCGGGCCTGAAGTATCGGTGCGGGCGGGGGCAGGAAAGTCAGAATGACTCATTACTTTTCCTTTGAGATGAGTAGAGCCGTCAGTGTGGCATTGGAAAGGCCGAGGCGATCAGCTTCAGCGCGGGCACCGGCGAGATGAGCACGTAAAGCCGCGAAATCGGCTTCGGCGCGGGCCGTTACGGTGGCACCTCGCCCGCGGCGCAGTTCCACTAACCCTTCAGCTGCCAGGTCGCGATAGGCGCGCAGCACGGTGTTTACATTGACCTCGAGTGATTCTGCGAGGTCACGCGTGGTGGGTAGGCGATCGCCCCTGCTTAAGCGCCCGGTAAGGATCGCGATCCGAACTGAGCTGGCCACCTGTTCGAACAGGGGCTGCGGCTGCGAAGGGTCTACGGTGATGAGCACAACTAAAGGCTACTTGTAATAGTGGAACTAGTTCAAGTTGGAGTGCTTAGCAAATTTGGAGCGTTGCTTCGTTTGCCTGTTCCTTGTAGATGCCATTGGGGTGTGACAGCCTTGACGCATGTGATTTCTCGTGGCTCGCATATCGATGTGCTCCAAGAGCGCGGCGTGCAGCTCGAGACTAATGGGAGCCTAAGTGCGCACGATATTGCCGTGCGCCCCGAATTGCCGGAAGGTGAAGAATTCGACTGTGCACTGTTGGCAGTCGGATCGACTGGAATCCGAAAATGGCGTGATTCTCGGATTTCTCGGACTTGACGGCCGAACCGGCCCGGATGGGATTGTGCGCTATACCCAGGTCCCACAACAGTCAACGACCTTGCTGACAGCGAGTGCGCAACTGCCGTCTCTCGCGCGGTGCGCGATGCGGCATTTCCAGGGGCCCAGGCGCCGACTCTTATGGAGCCCCTGAGCGCGGGCCATTTGTTGCGGTACCACTAAAACGCGGATGCTCTTGCATGGGAGCATTCATCACAGCCCTCCCTGTCGTCCAGCAGGTCGGTATCAGGGGCGCCCTGGTCGACTCCCGATGGCAATTCATCTGCTGCATTCCCCGCGTGTCCGAGCTTGTCGTTGGTCGGATTGCTTGTTTTGCCTGCAGGCCATGTGTCGCTCGAAACGGGCGCGCTGCTGATGGCCGAGACATCGGCCTGCGTCGTGCGTGGGCGTCGGATAGTTGTCTGAACGAGGCTGGGAATGGGGATGAACACGATGATTGCTAGCAGTAGAAGCACGGTGATGAACGAGATCGCTTCAGTCAGGGGTGTTCCCATAGCGATGATGCCGACGCCAATCGCTGGCAACCCGGCACCGGCGTAGAAGGCTAGATAGAGGGCTGCGGTGATTCCAGCACGATGTTCTGTCGGTGCCAGGACGTCGATTTCGCGATTGGCTCCCCAGTAGCTGAGGCCGTGCCCGGCTCCCGTCGTGATAGCTGCAATTGCCATCAGAGTAAGTGCAGTTGCTGGCTCCAGGCCTGAGAGGTTTGAACTGAGCAGCAGCGCCGAGCCGAGCCCGAGTAGGCTCAGGCCGATGGTCTGCGCCGCTCGGGGTTCTAATATCGGTGCGATGAGCTGACAGATCCCAGAAATCACCAGCACAGACCCCACGATCAGGCCTGCGGTGAGTGCGCTGGAGTCGGGAATTGCGGATTCGGCCATCGAGGGCAGTAGCGCTAGAAAGAGTCCCAGCGCGGCCCAGCCGAGGAATCCGGTGATTGCGGCAATGTTGAAGTTCACCCGCATACCGCTGGGCACTGACGGACGCGTGGGTCGCCAGCGCTGGCGAGTAAGTGGCTTGCGCATGCGTAGGACAGTCACCGGTGCGGCACTGACTGCCAGCAGCCCCAGCATCGCACTGAACGGCACTGTCAGCACACCGCTGGTGATCTCGGCTAGCGCCCCAGCGATGATCGGTCCCGCGCCGGCACCCAGAACGAAGGAAAAGGTAGCGGTAGTGGACCCGAGCCAGGGGCGGCGAACGGGCGATGCTTCGACCATTAACGCAATTCCCGCCCCCGTCCCTAAGCCCAGTCCGATGCCCATCAAAACCCGGCCGGCAAACAAACTGAGAATTCCCGCGGAGTCCAACGTGAACATCAATGTGCCAAGCCCCACAACTCCGATGGCTGTCAACAGCACGGGTTTGCGACCGAGGGCATCTGCTGCCGAGCCGAAGATCAGCAGTGATGGCAGGGCACTGGCAATGTAGGCCGCGTAGAGCGCTGTCATCGTCCAGTCCGACATCGCGTAACTCTGCTGATACAGCGGGTACAAAGGGCTTGCGAGGTTTACAGCGGCAGACAGTGTGAACAGCACGATCGCCCCGACCCATAGTTGGTGGGGCGAGCCATGGAACTTGGCGAGCATGGAGAAGTGGAACCTCCTTCACATCAAACAGGAAAATGGGCAGCGGCGATAGTTGTCTTCTCGCGCCTATATACCGAGATTCGCGGGCTTGCAGCGGCCTACAGATCCATGATGCACCGCAATCGGTATCCTTGACTATCATAAGATCAGCGCCCCTACCGTTCGACAGGACCGAATGATCGACCTCCGACTCACGATGCTCAGCATGATCGCCCGTCACGGCACGGTCACTGCTGCTGCGCGGGCGCTGCATTACTCGCCCTCAACGGTCTCCCATCAGGTAAAACAGCTCGCTCGCGAGTTAGGTGTCGAGTTGTTGGAGCAGCGTGGACGATATGTGCGCTTGACACCAGCAGCGACTGCACTGCTGAAACATGTTGATGTGATGGCGGCTGAATGGGAGCAGGCACTGACTGACCTTGACGTCTATGCGTCAGCGGTTGCTGGCTCATTCGTTCTGTGCGGGTTCTCCACTGCGGCAAGTGTCTTGCTACCTCCTACGATGCGAGCTCTTAGCAAGGAGTTCCCACATCTGGAGGCCCAGGCAGTCGAAGCCGACCCCAGTGAGTGCTACGACCTACTGCTCTCTGGTGACGCCGACCTCGGACTCATCGTGATCACCTCTGAAACGCCTTCACGCGATGACGCTCGCTTCACCCAGCATTCCCTGATTGATGACCCTCTCGATCTCATCGTCCCGCAGGGACATCACCTGAGTGAACGCCCCGCGGCGTCGCTGGCTGATGCGGCAGAAGAGACCTGGATCGTGGCGCGTCCCGGAACTACCTACCACCGGCTGGTGATGGCCAACTGTGCCAGTGCCGGATTCGCACCTCGAGTTGGCCACTACGCCAGCGACTGGGATACCGCCATGGCATTGGTTTCGAACGGCTTCGGCGTCTGCGTAGTCTCCCGCCTTTCACGAGCAGATAACCTCCATCCAGTTCAGCGCATCCCGCTGACCGGAGAACACGCACCAACGCGCCACATTGCAGCCATCATGAAGACAGGTACGCAGAATCGACGCACCATCCGCTTCTGCCTCGATACTCTCAGCCGCGAAGCCGACAGTCTGATGACCAGGCTCGGCAAAGAACGCGAACACGCCACCGAGAACACACCAACCTCGAACGCGCTTTGACTCGCTTTCTGCTGTCTAAGCGTGCGGACACTTAGCGATGCGTAAGCGGTTCGAGGCCGCGAAACGACTGAAGCTGTCTCGATTCACGGTGCTGCGGCGGATCACGGCAATGCTTATCAGAGTGCGTGTGAGGGGCCAACGCTCGCGCCGACATTCTCGTCGGGCAGGCAATCCGCAGAGCTGGGGGCGACGCACGAAAACAAGGCGAGGTGTGAACCTTCAACTAATTCACCAGTCGAAGGTTCACACCTCGCTCATATCGGGTGCCTAAGTAGCACGTTTGGCAACTTTGTCCCCAAGACAAAAACCCTGGTCAACCGCCTGTTGCGAGGCGTCTATCAGGTGTCCAGACGGCCCCAGAGTGGCGCTCCGAGGGATGATCGGGGGCCTGTCGTGAGGACTATCGAGACGGCTCAAACTTTTCTCACCGCCTCCGAGGTGGACCGGCTCGTCGGTGACTACCTGGCCGGGATGAGTGTGAAGTCCCTAGCCGAACGGTATGGCATCCACCGCTCCACCGTGTTCTCCCACCTCCGCCGTCGCAACGTGCCGAGCCGCCGCCCAGGGCTCTGCCCCGACGAGAGAGCCGAGGCTGTGCGCCTCGCCCGAGCGGGAGTCTCGATGAGGGCGATCGCTCGTCGGATGGGTGTAGACCGCAAGGCCGTACGCGCAGCGTTGGTCGAGGCTGGTGTCATTATGGACGGCGGGCCGAGCGCATCTCATCGGTGACACACAAGCCATGGAGACCTAGGGATCAGGACAGCTCGGGGAACGCTTCGTATTTGTGTCGCCGATTGTCGAACGCTGGCTTGGTTCCTTCGAGGATGTTGAGCGCGAACTTCGCCACGTCGAGTTCGGCGATGCTTCCACTGCTTACCGTGAAGCGTCGATCGTTCATTTGGCAGTGCACGATCTGGTCGGCATCACCGACGACGGCGAGGTTGGCGTTGTGAGTAACGACGATCGTCTGTCGGCGTCCTGCGGCTTCATGAATTGCTGGTACGAGCTTGGACGCGATGGTCTCGTTGTCGAGGTTCTCCTCAGGTTGATCCAGCAACAACGGAGTAGTTCTCCGGTCCACGACAAGGTAGAACAGCGCGAGCACGAGACCACGCTGTCCGGGTGACAGCTGGGAGAGCGGTAGCCCGTCACCAGTGAGGCCGAAGCGGACCTCCAGCCAGGACAAGTCGAACATGCTCAGTAGGAAATCGTCGATCGTCGTGTTGCTGCGGAGTGCGGTTGCTGGGTTCCGGTACTCGCCCCCTGCTTCTCCGCGTTCGTGCTCTAAACGCTCGAATGCCTCATGGAGTTGGGCCGCGAGCTGGTCCCAGCTCGTGTCCTCAACGCGCTGTGGAAGGTCGATAAGCCAGTCGGAGAACTCGCCGTTCTTGCGCCCGTCCAAGCCGGCTGCGACACTCCTCCATCCGGGGAGAATACGTAGTTCGGCGTTGAACTCAAGTCCTGCGTTCTTGACCACATCGGACTGTGCGATGAACGTGGACGCCGGAGTGTACAGACTCTCAACCGCGCGCAACTGCGCTTCCAGTGCTTCGTGGACGCGGCGTGAACACAGCATGATCTCGTCACGCAGTTCAGACATCTTCGTCGGCGCTTCGCCGATACGGCGTAGCAAGGATGAGAGTCCAGCATGAGACTCCTCGTCATCCTCGTCGCCTATAAGCGCCGCAACCCGTTCCTCTGACTGGAGGACTCGTTGTCGGGCGCGTTCACGTGCACTGTCGGCCGCGGCGAGCGCATCTGCGTTCTCGCGCCTCGCCTGTTCCTGCACTTCGAGGTCCTGATCGATCTGATCGCGCTCTCGCTTCAGGGCGGCGAGAGACTCTTCCTCGGTCGCGCGCCAAGTCTGGTATCTCCCAGCGTCGACAGTCAGCTGGAGATAGGGGCTCTCGGCTCTTCCACCGCCAAGAAGGGCCTCCGCCTCGCTGTTCAGCGAGGCAACGTCGGCTTGAATCGCTTCTGTCCGGTGAGCGATCGCTTCCATTCCGCTGAGCCGCTGGCGTGACTTGGCCTGTTGCTGTTCGTTGGCACTTCGGCGGGTCGCCAGTTCAGACCGCGAAGCCTCAATCTGCTCCGAGCGCTGCATCAGCCCAGCGAGGTGCCCGTCATCCTTGCTTGCAGTGTCCATCTCAGCGAGCGCGGCCTTGGCAGTTTCGAGGTCCTTCCTCGCCGCGTCAATATCAGCCTGCTTGAGGTCCAGACGACTCTGGACTTCGGGTGCTTGATTGCTTGCCCGGAAGGCGGCGATCCCGACATAACCACGTACCGCAGTCCGCAGCTCTGCTCGGAGCCTCGTCAGGTCGTCTTGGGAGGTTCGAGTCTTCTGGGTCAAGAGGGCGTCGAAGGTCTTCTCGCCAGCGCGTTCCTCCTCCGGGATGTGAGTGAAGAGGACTGTACGAAGCTCGCGTTCGAACTCGTCTGCGTCGTCTGCCGCTTGGTCAAGGTTGCACACTCGCTCGACGAACATCTGGGGCAGGTACTCGACCAGCACCGGGGTCGCGTTGTCGTGTGGTTGATTCAGTTTGGCCTGCCGTGCCGTGCCCGTGGCCCAGACGAGTTCCGCGTGATACTCCCTCGCGACCTTCTGGTTCTGAGGACTGAGGAACCGAGTGGGGCTCAGGAAGGCGAACTCGCTACTACGTGACGAGTTCCCGCCGAGTGCGATGCAGTCGAGGAGCGCGGACTTGCCTTGACCCTTGTTCCCGACGACGGCAACGAATCCGGGATTGAGTGGGAGGTCGTGGCTGAAGAGATCGCGATCCTCCTGTTCGGAACCGACCCGGATTCTCTCTATGAACCGCTCCGGGTTCTTCCGCATTCTTGCGAGCGCGGGTGGTTCGAGTCCGACAAAGACGCGGTGCTCGAACTCTTCAATCGCGTACGCAAGGCCAGCAAGGGTTGGAGTCGTGTTGAGCCAGGTCTGGCACGCTCCGAGACGCATGTGCTGATCTGAGCCCGAGAAGTGATGCGCGTCGCTACAGTCCAAGATTCGATGTGTAACGTTGCTGTTGCGGAGTTCGGCTCTGTTGCAAAAATCGTGAAGCTTGAGCATGCTTGGCGGAGATTGGACGGACGGAACGATGACGGATTTCAAGTGGCGCCATTTCCAGGGTGATGTGATCCTGTGGGCGGTGCGCTGGTATTG
>JAJYRW010000291.1 GCA_021793895.1 Actinomycetes bacterium | reverse complement strand
ATTGCCGCCTTGGCGGTTTCACCCGCGGTCGCCATTGGCGGAATTGCTGTTCCCATCACTTTGCAAACCCTGGGTGTGATGCTGGCCGGAGCCGTGCTGGGCGCCCGGCGCGGCGCGCTGGCGACGGGGCTCTACATCGTCGTGGGATTGGCCGGAGTACCAATTTTCGCGCAATTTACCGGCGGGCTGGGTGTATTGGCTGCCCCCTCCGCCGGATATTTGCTTAGTTTCCCCCTGGCGGCACTGGTGATTGGGGCGCTGGCCCGGCGGGTACCGCGCCGCGGCAAAATTGCGCCCACCCTGGGAATGTTCGGCGCGGTTTTCGTTGGCGCTGTCAGCGTCTACCCCGCGGGTATCGCCGTCATGGCTTGGCGCACCGGAATCAGCTTCGCAGAAGCGTTTTTAGTTAATCTAACGTTCGTGCCCGGCGACCTCATCAAATGTGTTGCGGCAACCGTCATTGCGCTGTCAGTCCGCCGCGCATTTCCCACGCTCAACCCCGGCCCAGTTCAACCCGCGCTCCAGTAAATGCGCCACTTGCATCCCCGGCTGAACCAGGCCGCTGTCCAAGTCATCGACGCGCAGGGCAGCCCGCGCGAAATTCTTCAGCCCATGACTTTGGCCCTGGATGAGCCGCGGATCGCCTTTATCGGGCCAAATGGGTCCGGAAAATCCACTATTTTGCGCCTTCTCAATGGATTGGTGTTACCAACTGCTGGCACGGTAGTCGTCGGTGGTCGCGACACAGCGCGCGAGGCAGCAGCCATTCGCCGCCAGGTCGGTTTTGTATTTACCGATCCGGAGGCGCAACTGGTTATGCCCACCGCAGTTGAAGACGTGGCGCTTTCCTTGCGAAAAAGTGGAGTGCCGCGCTCCGAGCGCGCCGGGCGAGCGGAGAAAATCCTGCATGATTTCGGGCTAGCCGGCCAGGAACAAACCCCGGTGCATCAACTTTCTGGCGGACAGAAACAGCTCCTTGCACTGGCCGGAATTTTAGCAACGACCCCCCACCTCATCGTCTGCGATGAACCCACCACGCTTTTGGATTTGCGCCACAGCCAAAAAATGGCGCACTTGCTATTTAATCTGCCCCAACAGTTGATCTTCGCCACCCATGATTTGGACCTCGCCGCGCGAGCGGACCGGGTGCTGGTGATTGAGGACGGCGCACTGGCCTTTGATTCTAATCCCGCCGCAGCGATTGACTACTACCGCAAATCCATGGCCGTCGCGGATCACACGTCCGCGGGCGAGGCGGTCGGATAACGATGGTTGCGCAGTATTTCGCCGGATCGTCTTGGTTGCATCGCACCCCGGCCGGTTTCAAATTGACGGGTTTAGTGCTGTTAAGTGTGGGCCTGATTGCCGCGGGGAATATGTATGTGCCCGCGATGGGAGCAGCACTCCTGGTTGCCGTTGCAATTTGGGTGGAAGTCCCATGGCGCTACGTTGCCACACCCATGATCTTCGTTACCGTTGCCGCGGCGAGTTTGGCGGTATTCCACTATTTCTTTACCGATGTTGCCACCGCTGTGAGCGTGAGTTGTTCCCTATTTGCTCTCGTTCTAGGCGCAACGCTGGTTACGACAACGACGCCGGTGGACGCGATGCTCGATGTACTCCAGCGCTTAGCTAATCCGCTAAGTCGCTGGCCCCTAATTCGGCGCACGGGGTTTAGTGGTGAACGTTTTGCACTGGCCGTGTCGGTGATGTTGCGCGCGATCCCCATAATTGTGCTGCTAGTTCAACAAACACGACAGGCGGCAATGGCGCGGGGGTTGCAGCGCAACGCCCGCGCCCTAATTGTGCCGGTGGTGCTGCGCACGGTAAAACATGCGCACAGAACCTCGGAGGCGCTTGCAGCGCGCGGGCTCGACTAAACGTTTAGACCACAGCGGCGACTAAACGTTCAGACCGCGCGGGCTAGATGTTACGCCCAGGCGCGGGTTAAACGTTAAAGCCGAGGGCGCGCAGCTGTTCGCGGCCATCCTCGGTAATTTTTTCCGGACCCCACGGTGGCATCCATACCCAGTTGACCTTGTGGCGGCGGACCAAACCGTCCAGCGCCTGGAAAATCTGCTCTTCGATGACGTCCGACAGGGGGCAAGCAGCCGAAGTCAACGTCATATCAATGATCGCTTCCTCCCCGGCCTCCATGTCTACGCCGTAAACCAAACCGAGGTCCACAACGTTAATTCCCAGTTCGGGGTCAATAACATCACGCAGCGCCTCTTCAATATCAGCAGCGTTAACCGCGCCGGTGTCTTGCGCTTGAGCGGTGTTTTCACTCATGAATCTCAACTCCCTGATCTTCTGCTCTGTGCGGCTCCTGCTGCGCACTCTGCGCCCGAGATAGGGCGTCGTGCAGTGCCATCCAACCTAACAGCGCGCACTTAATGCGCGCTGGATACTTCGCTACTCCACTAAACGCTGCCGCGTCCCCAAGTTGTTCCGCGGTTTCTAAATCCAACTGTGCGCCACGCGAGTGCATAAGGTCAACAAAGCGGCTGTGGGCTCGGCGGGCGGTTTCCACCGTGGCCCCGACGAGTTCTTCGACGAGCACCGAAGTGGCCGCCATGGAAATCGAACACCCCTGACCTTGCCAGGTAATATTCTCGATCACCGGACCCTGTGGCGTGTGAGCTAAACGCACCCCCAGCGTGATTTCATCGCCACACATCGGATTCATCTGATGCGACTGCGCGTCACTGTTCTCATCCAAGCCCCGCCCATGGGGATTGCGAGAGTGATCCAAGATCACTTCGGAGTACAGCTGCTCCATTCCCGTAGCCATCTACTCCCCCAAACCAAAAAAGGTGCGCACCTGGGCCAGTGCGGCAAGAAATTCGTCTAATTCTTCAATAGTGGTGTGAATACCCGCGCTCACCCGGCTCGTGGCAGCCAAGCCGAAGCGGCGGTGGAGTGGCTGCGCACAGTGGTGGCCCACGCGCACAGCGATCCCCTGGCTATCCAGCACCTGACCCACGTCATGGGGATGGACCTGCGCCAGGTCGAAAGAAACCACGGCGAGCCGGTTGGCGCTATCAAGGGGCCCGATCACCTGCAC
>JAJYRW010000290.1 GCA_021793895.1 Actinomycetes bacterium | reverse complement strand
CGGAAATTTGCGCTGGTGAAACTGGAGAAGTAGGAGTTGCCGAGGGAAAGGTGCGTGACTCCCTCCGACGATTGAACAAGACCCTAGGTGGCAAGACCTTCGGCGAGTTCATTGCGGGCGAGTATGATAAAAGGAAACGTGAAATTACCGGTAAGCCGGGTAAGTATTATTGCGACCCGGTGCGAAACCGTACAGCTACTAACGCTTACGAATTCTGCGCAGGTCGTGATATGGTGCATGATGAGTTCTTGCGGCTATGGGAAAAACAGCAGTCTTACGATGGTCCACTTGCCAAACTGCTCACGCCTGAATTCAAGGGCCTTCTCGATTGCCCTTCTCCTAAAGACGCCGTAACATCCAAAACTTGGCACCACGCGGGGCTGATTTTTGGACAACGACGGCACTATTGGAACGTGGGCACTCTGGGCCGGTGCGATTTAGAGCCATCGGATAGGTGTTGTCCCATTGGAGACCGCCACGCTTCGTATTTCAGAGTAGTGGAGACCGTGAACAACATTCGTTTGTGGGAACGTGGTAAAAACATGGAGCGTGAATTGACAGAGCAGGAACGGGCCGAGGTTATCTCGCGTCTGCGTTCGCAGAAGACTGGCTCGGTCGCCGCCGTGAGAGAAGCATTAAAGATCGACAAAAAGTCTCTTAAGAAGAAACAGATTCCTCCGGACTTCTATCGCCTTAATTTAGAAGCTGATGAGGACAGGGAGATCAATACTGATTGGTTTCACCGCGATATCGTGTTGGGTGTGTTCGGAGAACAAGGATGGAACGCGTTGGGTGAAAAACAGCAGGAATCTGTGAGCCGCACACTGTTAAGGCTTGATGCCGAGTCGCCTAATTCCGCGGCGCAGCTTGAGGAATACGCTGAAAAGTGGTGGGGGCTTAAGGTGAAAGCCGACCGGCGGAAGTTGCGCGATGCCTGGCAAAAAATGCCGCAGACCGAAAAACGCTTGAAACTCTCCCGCAGGGCAATTCTTAATTTGCTGCCGTTGATGGAGCGGGCAAATCCGCATCCGGGGGAGGGTAAATCACGCTGGCGAACAGCCACGGAAGCCCGACAGGAATTCGCCGAGAATCCGCATAGTAACGCCACGCTCGAACAGCGCGTGCGGTATGCCCACTGGATCAGTCCGGCCCTGCGAGGGATCCTTCTGACCGCTGCCGGTGGCGACGAAGCAGAGGTCCAACGGCTGTTGAGCCTCCGGGGGATGAACGCGGCGGACCGGCGCTATCTCAAAAAACACCCCGGCCTACTGCCTCCCGCGCCGGAAATGCCGAATCCCGTGGTGCGAAAAGCTATTCATGAGGTCCGCCGCCACATCATTGCGTACATGCGCAAATATTGCCGGAAGCCGGATCGTATTGTGTTGGAGTTGGCGCGGGAAACCACGCAACCCAGGAAACTGCGCGATCAACAGCTTAAGCTCAATCGCAGGCGCCAACTAATACGAAGGGAAATCATTTGCGAGTTCCAGTTGGCGGCCTTGAGCAAGAGTGAGCGGGAGACGGCGGTTGATCGGGTCATTTTATGTAAGCAACAGAAAGAAGTATCTGCCTACACAGGTGCTCCAATAACCCCGCGCAACGCAGCGAATGGGCAGAATGATTCCGGCGATGCCTTGGAAATTGACCATGTGATTCCGCGCGCATCGGGCGGCGGAGATGGTTGGAGCAACCTCGTGCTCTGTTACGCAAAAGAAAACCGCGATAAAGGAAAGCGCTCACCAATTCAATGGCCAGGACTCGATTTCGAACGTTTTGAAGCAGTTTTACGCCACCTTGAAAAGGGACAGGATAACACGGGCGGATACTTCACCGCGAAAGAATGCGTAAGAAAATGGGAGAATCTTCATCACAAGGCTAGGCCGGATGAGGAATGGCGGCCTTCGCAATTAACCGACACGTCCTACGCGGCGAAGGCGGTGGCCGAGTATCTGCAAAGCTCGCTGTTTTCCGATGACCCCGTCGAGGAAAATGGCCAGCCCAAGCGGCGCATATTCTTCACCAAGGGCCGATACACGGCCAAGTTGCGCAGCGATTGGAAACTTTTTGAAAAGCTGCGTGATCCACGGGGTGCGAATGACGAGGTCACGACGACTGATCCGCAGGACTTAGCCGGGGAAGCAAAAAATCGCGGTGATCATCGCCACCATGCAATCGACGCGGTGGCAATTGCGCTTTGCGATTCTGCAATCCTGACCGAGTTGGGACGGCGCATACGGAAATATGACGAAGACTGCCTTTCCGCAAAAGCGAGATGTTTGGAAAAGGGCGCGGTTCCCAAGCCCCGTCCGATTGATCCGCCACTCGGATGGTCGAGTGCCGGCGCTTTCAGACGGGCGGTTTTGTCCCGCATGTATGATGAGTTCGATGCATCTGACGAAAGCGGCCGGAAGCTGGGAAGACGCGAGAAAATTATGCCGGACCAAAGCCGGGAATTGCCCTGGGGCGTTTCACACCGACCGGTAAACCGCAGAATTGTTGGGGCCTTCCACAAAGACATGCTCTATGGGCCTGTGTTCGATCACGGCCGTCTAGTCCCCGATCGCGTCACGATCCGCAAGCCAGTGCTCGCGCTCAAGCCCGAACATTTGCGACCACCTCTTCCCGAATCGCGTGCGGAGGCCATTGAGCGTATAGCACGCGATCTCGTGGACGCCGGTACTAAACGCGCAGAGGCGAGGTTACGCGCGGAGGAGGCCGTCAATCACACCGGGTACCGGCCCCGCCTCGTCGCGCCATCTCTTGGTAAAGCGGGTATCGTCCGTGATTCGCGGGTGCGCGCAGTGATCCGAGAGCGTCTCAAAAAGCGTGGGCTAGACCCAGACGAATTTACGCCCGCGCAGTTGAAGGCGGCGCTTGATGGAGGAAGGAATCCGCTGACGTTCCCCGAAAGCGGCGTACCAATTAAGAGTGTTGTGCTCCTCAGGCCGAACACCAGCCCGTTCCGGGTCGAGCGGCGCACGCATTGGAACCCGCAGCGCCGCAAACTGGAGGCCGCCCGAGACGATAAGTGCCGAGACCGCGAGTTGCGGCTCTACGACGCCCAAAGCAAC
>JAJYRW010000289.1 GCA_021793895.1 Actinomycetes bacterium | reverse complement strand
AGCCCCTAGTCCCTGTCTCGTGACTCGAAGAAAATGGGGGATCATCCTGACTTGATTCAGGGTGGTCCCCCATTGTTATGCCACTGGATTCGATCAAGACTGAAAAGCGTCGGGCAAACCCGTCCGGCAAACCACTGTTTTAGATCGGATACCACTGTGTCTTTAGCTGCGACTGCACTGCAAAATTCCCAGCAACAAGCATCCGCCCAGCGCGCAAATGGTCCCATTGCTGCGACCAACAATCTCGTTAAACAATACGGAACCGGCTCCACCACGGTTAACGCCCTAGCGGGCGTGGACGTGGAAATTAACCGGGGCGAACTAACCGTGATTATGGGACCCTCGGGTTCTGGCAAATCCACACTGATGCACTGTCTAGCGGGTTTGGACACTCCAACCTCCGGCAGCGTGGAGGTGGCCGGAACCGAAATCGCTGGTTTAAACCAGCGTCAACTCACGAAATTACGCCGCACCGAAATTGGGTTTGTCTTCCAGGCCTTCAATTTAATTCCCACTCTTACCGCGGCCGAAAACATCACTTTGCCCTTGGAATTGGCCGGGGAAAGTATCGATTCCAAATGGTTCGACACGGTCGTGGCCGCGGTCGGGCTGGAGGACCGGTTGCAGCATCGACCCGGCGAACTGTCCGGCGGGCAGCAACAGCGCGTGGCCTGTGCGCGCGCACTTTTAGCGCGGCCCGCAGTTGTTTTCGCCGATGAACCGACGGGAAACTTAGATTCTCAGGCTGCCACCGACGTGCTCCAATTCTTGCGTGATTGCGTCGAGGAGTTCGCACAAAGCATCGTCATGGTGACACACGATCCGCTGGCTGCTTCCTATGCGCACCGCGTGATTTTTCTCGCCGATGGGCAGATCGCCGGCGAGCTGCTGTATCCCACGGTTGAAACGGTGCTCGCGACGCTGGTGCAAATTAGCGAAGGCGCTGGTGATAGTGAAGGCGCCTGCAATAGCGAAGGAAGCGGCGAGAGCCGAGGAACTGGTGAGAGCAAACGCGCCGGCAACATCCGAGGAACCGACGCTAGCGAACGTGCGGCGGGTGCGTCGGCATGATTAAAGTTGCCTTGCGCGGGATCCGCGCCAATATGTTGCAATTCACCCTCGCGGTGTTGTCGGTCGTGCTGGGTATCGCGTTCATTTCCGGCACTTTTTCATTGCGCACAATGCTGTCGAGCACGTTCACCGACATCATCGACACGTCGCTAGTGGGGGACGCCTACGTGCGGGGCGCCTCTGAGGTTCCCGGTGATGAACTGGCCTTTGACGGATCGGTTGCGTATAACACCATTCCACTTGAACTAGCTGAAGAAATTCAAAACCTGCCGCAGGTGGAGCGCGCGATCCCCGACGTGACGGGCCCCATTGTGCTGGTTGGCGCTGACGGTACGGCCGTATCGCAAGGAGCAGCTCCCGCCATGGCCTTTGGTATGGACCCATCCGATGCGGATTTGGGAATTTCCATAGCCGCTGGCAGTCCGCCGCAGGGCCCGGAAGAAATTGCTCTTGAATCGAATTCACTGCAGGCTGCGGGTCTGGAAATTGGCGATAAGACTCAGGCAATCCTCGGTGGTTCGCTGCGCGATGTGACTGTCGTGGGTGAGGTTAATTTTGATTCGGCTTCTGCTGGTGCGGTTTTAGCGTTTTTAGACTCTGATACGGCGCGCGAGATATATGCCAGTGACGGAATGGTGGAATCGATCACCGTCTTGGGGTCTGATGGTGTGAGCTCCGAAGACGTAACGCTGGCTCTAAACGACTACCTGTTACAAGAACGCGGAGTGCAAAACGCTCCGGCTACGGCCGTGACCGGCGAGGAATACCGGGCTGCGGCAACTGACGAAATGACTGCAATGCTCGGTTTCGTCGAGATATTCTTATTAGTTTTCGCCGCAGTTTCGCTGTTTGTTGGAGCCTTCATCATTGCCAACACTTTCGCCATGTCGGTGCGCCAGCGGCAGGCTGAATTTGCGCTTTTGCGCGCGGTGGGCGCCGCCAGCGGCCAGGTGTTTGCCTCGGTTATCGCCCAAGCAATAGCAATCGGCCTGTTGGGCGCCAGCCTGGGAGTTGGCGCCGGTGTGGGCCTGGTCGCGCTCTTGCGCTTGGTGTTTGCCCAGTTCGGAATGGAAATGTCTGGTTCTATTCCGCTGACCGGCCAAACCGTTGTCATTTCCTTGATTGTCGGCGTTGTCGTCACCGTTGGGGCCGCGTTACTTCCAGCCCGGCGCGCTGCCCTAACTGCCCCGGTAGCGGCCATGCGCGATAGCAAGGTCGAGGTCGAAAAACCACTGCGAGTGCGCGGGTTCATCGGTGGTGTCGCGTTGACGATCGGCGCAAGTTTGATTATTGCTGCGCTCATCGATGGCGGTTCTGCAGCCGGGCAGCTCCTCGGCTTTGGCGCTGCCGCCACCGTTTTAGCCATGCTGGTTTTAGCTCCGGTTTTGCTTCGACCGATTATGGGATTTGTCGCCCGCCCGTTCAGCTGGTTAATCCGGCCCGGCGGCAAGCTGGCCACGCGCAATCTCTTGCGCAACCGCCGCCGCAGTGCAACCACGGCTAGCGCGTTAATGATCGGTATGGCGCTAGTTGGGGGCGCCACCGTTATTGCTGCCTCGGCCCAAGAGTCACTGGGAGGAATTGTTGATGATGAGTCGAACTCCGATCTGATAATTCAATCGACAGCGGGCCCTATTCCCAGTGAAGCCGTCAACGAACTGCAACACCTGCCCGCAGTTGGGCAAGCTGACCCGTTCATGCTTGGTGCGGTGAAGGTAGCCGAGGACTCGGTGCCGATCGCCGGCTTCCCACTGCGGGGCACCGATCCAACTTGGAATTTTGACCAGATCGAAGGCTCGATTGCTGACCTGAGCAGCGGGGACGTCGCTGCGCATGTTGAGAGCGCCGATGAGTTCAATTGGTCGGTTGGCGACGAGGTCGCCATGCGCGGATCGGCCGGAGCGAAGACCGTGCGAATCGGGGCAATTGTTGATTCGCAGGGTCTGTCCGGCCCGGCACTTTTCGTGCCACCGCCGGTTTTCACCGAGGTGATTTCGCAGCCCGCCC
>JAJYRW010000288.1 GCA_021793895.1 Actinomycetes bacterium | reverse complement strand
TCAGCGGTGAAATAAGCCCCGGGGCGATATCGAATACCGTCTTTGCTCCCTTATCTCCCTTTAGAGCGAGTCGATGTACCGCCCGGGCATAGGCCACCAGCGTGCTCGCGGTGAACTGCGGGTTGTGTCCCAGTTTGAGGGTGTATTCAACCACCTGCGAATTCTCGCCGGCGGCGCTGGAATCATTCCCCGTCTTTCCGCTGCGCAGCACCGTGCCGCCGTGGGGCATGGCCTGATGGTCGCGGGCCAGTTCTGCGGCGGAAATGAAATGAACCTCAGTTTCATAATCCGCAAAATAGTGCGGCATATTCTTAATTTCTGCAGCCACCTCGTCCGCATTGGCGCCCTCTTCCAACACCACAAAGCACTCCCGGCGGTGGCGCTGGGGAGCACTTAGTTCCGGCTGCGCGCCTTTGCGTACCGCATCCAGCACGTCCTCAGCTGGAATCGTGTACTGCACACCCCCGGCAACCCCGGGTACGCGCCGCACCGCATCCGAATGCCCCTGGCTCAAACCGCGTCCCCAAAAGGTGTAAGTAACCCCCTCGGGCACAACCGCTTCGGCCATTACCCGGTTTAGCGAAAACAATCCCGGATCCCAGCCCGTTGCAATCAGGGCGACGTGCCCGCTTGCCTGCGAGGCGGCGTCCATAATTGCGAAGTAATTTGGGACTTCCGCGTGCGTATCGAAACTGTCGACCGTGTGGAATAACCCGGCCAGTTGCGGCCCCTGTTCGGGTAAATCTGTCTTCGATCCGCCGCACAAAATCAGGACATCAATTTCATCCTGCTTGGTTGGCAGGTCGTCCCAACTGAAGACGGGAACGCCAGATAACTGCGGGGTGATTGCGGCCGGATCGCGGCGGGTGAAGATTCCCGCCAGGGTCATATCGCCGCAGGCGTCTACGGCCAGTTCGACTCCGCGGCCCAGATTTCCATAGCCGGCAATTCCGATGCGGATGTTCAATTAAATTCCTCGCGGTCTCGAAGCGGTAAACAGTTGCGCGGCCAGCCTACTGGTCGCTAAATCGGTGATTAAACAACGCCGGGCGCGGTGGTGCTTCCCTCCGAGAGGACCACCATGATGAACACCAACACCAAACTGGCATAACCAAAAAGGAAACCGGTTACCGCCCGCCCCCGTCCGGACAGCTGACGGCGGTCAATTTGTACATAGGCCACGTGACCAACCACGATCGCGGCCAGCGCCACGAGCGGTGAGAGGGCGAGCGAAAGCCGGGCGAGCAATTCCAGCGCGCCACCGTCCACATCAAAAAGCGTCTCCAGGGAAAACAGCAGCGCCAATAACAGCGCGATTGCTCCCAGCCCCATGCTCACTAAAGAAAGTGGGTGCACTTCCGGAGGCGGCGGCCCGGTGTAGGCGCCCGATAGGTAGTCACTGCTGGCCGCATAGGCGCTGGGTTGAGCGCGAAATGGGTCAGAATGCGGGTCTTGAGACATTGGTGCATCATCTCAGATTTCGCGCCAGTTTGCGTGCGCCCGGGGCGCGGCAAATGTGCACCGCGCGCGGCGAACGTGAGCCCGGGCGTGAGATCACCCACGTTGCCCGCGCCTCACCCACCGCAAAGCGCAAAACCGATACGCTCCTTTTCAGCCCGGCGATGCGGGCAAAGCGATGAGCGCAGTTTGCGAGCCATCGACAAGCGTCGAGGAGAATCATGACCATTTGGAAACCGCAGGGCTGGACGCTGCACGGGGATGGAACCCACGTTAAACCGGGCGCCGTTGTAAAGCCGGAAGAGCGTCTGGCTTGGCCGCTGACAATTGGTATCGGTATGCAGCACGTCGTGGCCATGTTTGGTGCCACGTTCCTCGTGCCCCTCTTAACCGGTTTCCCGCCGGCCACGACCCTGTTCTTCTCCGCCATCGGCACGGTCTTGTTCCTGCTCCTGACCGCCAACCGTCTGCCCAGTTACCTCGGTTCTTCTTTTGCATTCATTGCCCCCTTAAGCGCGGCCACTGCCAGCGGAGGGCACGCCGTCGCGCTGGGCGGAGTAGTCGTTGCCGGGGCCCTGCTCGCGGCCGTGGGCGCAATCGCGCACTTCGCCGGAACCCGCTGGATCGATGCACTCATGCCCCCGATCGTGACCGGAACCATCGTGGCGCTGATCGGCTTCAATCTGGCTCCGGCCGCGTGGGACAACGTCCAACTGGCGCCCGTCACCGCGCTGGTGACGCTGGGGTCAATCATTTTGATTACGGTGCTATTTCGCGGAATTTTGGGGCGCCTGTCCATCTTGCTCGGTGTTGCCGTGGGATACGTCGTGGCCGTGCTGCGCGATGAGGTGGATTTCAGCGAGGTTAAAGAGGCGGCCTGGGTCGGCCTGCCAGAATTCACCGCCCCAGTCTTTGACGTTTCCGTACTTGGGCTGTTCATCCCCGTTGTTTTGGTGCTCGTGGCCGAAAATATTGGCCACGTGAAATCAGTTGCCGCCATGACCGGACGCAACTATGACGACCTGGCCGGGCGCGCGCTGTTTTCCGATGGGCTCGCCACCGTATTTGCCGGAGCCGGCGGCGGGTCAGGAACCACCACCTACGCTGAAAACATTGGCGTCATGGCTGCCACGCGCGTGTATTCGTCGGCCGCCTACTACGTGGCCGCGGCGACTGCTTTTCTCCTGTCGATGTCGCCGAAATTCGGGCAGTTGATTGCTACCGTCCCCGCGGGAGTCTTGGGCGGTGCAGCCACGGTTTTATACGGAATGATCGGCATCTTGGGCGCGCGGATTTGGGTACAAAACCGTGTCGACTTCTCCGATCCGGTGAACCTGACTACCGCGGGCGTGGCACTCATCGTCGGGATCGCCAACTACACCTGGGTGGTGGGTGAACTGCGTTTTGAGGGAATCGCGCTGGGCACTGCCGCGGCCCTGGGCGTTTACCACCTGATGCGATGGATCGCAAAATGGCGCGGGACCAGCGCGGAAGCGGCCAGTCCCGCCTCGGTGCCGGCCCCCGGCGAAGGAGGAGCCCCATCCAATTAGGGCTCCTTCCTGCCCGTAGTTAGGACGGTCGCCCTGCCATTTGCCTCGCCGGTGCGCTAATCTCGAGGAGTAAA
>JAJYRW010000287.1 GCA_021793895.1 Actinomycetes bacterium | reverse complement strand
ATCATAGGTTGCGCTGTATTACTACCAATGACAATTGCTACTAGACCAACGCTGAAAATTTGGTTACGGTCTTATAACTTGTAACTGACAAAACCCTTTGAGGCCCTCCACCTTGATTAACGCGCCCGAGTCGCGCCAGTCGGTTCAAAACCAAGAAGGTTTGAGCAGACGTGCGCGCCGAGAACTAGAGCGAGACCGCTCTCGACCCAAAATTTTGCGACCCTTTGCACGCATCGCGCGCAAAGTGGGATCGCCAACCACCGCAATTTCACGCATGGCACTGGTAGGTGCGCTGGCGGGTATAACGATCGTGATCCCTGTTCAGGGGGGGATCCTCCCGGGTGACGCCACGTTTTCGCTGGCCGCTCATTCAGAGCCCGCAGAACCCGAAGTAGTCACCGAACTTTCTGGCCCGTCGACGCTTGATATTTTGAGCGCCGAAGTGGAATTCGAAGGCGGCATTGAACTTACTGAGGAAGACATTCGGTCTCGCGAACTTGTAGTGGCCAGCCGGCTGGCTGCGCGCGAAGAACTCCCGGGCTGCGATCCGTCGGGTCCGTTTACGGGCAGTAACGGCAATTTGCCGGATTCGACGCTCTGCGCGGTATGGGACGGCACAAAGTTCCGCTCCGATGCGGCCATGGCGCTCACGGATCTCAACCAGGATTTCCGCGCCCAGTTCGGACGCGATATCTGCATCACGAGCGGCTACCGCACCTTCGCGCGCCAGCAGTCACTCAAACGCGAACGGGGCTATTTTGCTGCTACCCCGGGTCGTTCCCAACACGGCTGGGGCCTGGCCGCTGACCTGTGTAGCAGCGAAAGTCGCTCCGGCACAGTTGAGTGGAAGTGGATGGAGCAAAACGCTCCGATCTACGGATGGGATAACCCCGACTGGGCGCGCCGTGGTGGATCAGGACCCTACGAGCCGTGGCACTGGGAATTCTCTGCAGAGTAATCCCGCTATTTTTCCTCCGCGCGTTCCTTAAGATCCTGCGCTAACGCCGGCACCGCTACCTTGGGTGGCGCGACAGCGGCGCTCTCGGGAGCAAGCCGCTCAATATCGCGGAGCAACTCATCAGCTACCTGATGTGATGCCCTTTCCCACCAATGAATGTGCGTTACGGGCCGCAGCGTATAAGCCTTTTTCTTCGCCTATAGAACTGGGCGGGTTCCGTACCGCACGGCCCCTTCTTCTCACGTTTTACGCCGTGGCAGGCGCCTCCTGCTTCTCCTTCTTGACGTCTTTGGCAGGAACAGCCTCTGGAGCATTAAACGGTTTGGTGCCGTAGTACGAAGCCCGCATGATTGCCGACATGTCATCCAGCATCGGCATGCGTGGGTTTGCGGGAGCGCACTGGTCTTCATAGGCATTCATCGCCAAGTCCGGCAGACTATTGATGAACTCTTCTTCGGCCACACCCAGCTTCTTGAAACTGTCGGGGATGCCAACCTTGCGGCGCAGGTCTTCGACCGCTTTGGCGTAGGACTCGACTCCTTCTTGCGGAGTCGCCGCTGGAAGCCCGAGCATGTGCGCGATCTGCTGGAAGCGCTCGGGCGCCACGTAGTGCTCGTATTTCGGCCAACTCGTCAACTTTGTGGGAACCGTGCCGTTGTACCGAATTACGTGCGGTAAGAGCACGGCGTTGGTACGCCCGTGCGCAATGTTGAATGTTGAGCCCACGGTGTGGGCCATCGCGTGCACGATACCCAGGAACGCGTTACCGAACGCCATTCCCGCGATCGTCGCCGCATTGTGCATCTTTTCCTGCGCATCGGGCGAAACATCTCGCTCGTTCACTGCGGCTTCGAGATTGTCGAAGATGAGCCGAATCGCCTGCAACGCCAGGCCATCGGTGTAGTCGTTGGCGTAGACAGATACAAACGCCTCAGTGGCGTGGGTGAGGGCGTCGAAGCCCGAGTCGGCTGCCAAGAACTGCGGCATATCCGCGCACAGCACCGGGTCGACGATCGCGACCGTCGGCGTCAACGCGTAGTCGGCCAGCGGGTACTTGCGCCCCGTTGCGGTATCGGTGATGACCGCGAACGGCGTGACCTCCGCGCCGGTTCCCGAGGTGGTGGGCACACATACGAGCTTGGCGAGTTCGCCCAAGACCGGGAACTTGAAGGCGCGCTTACGCACGTCGAAGAATTTCTCCTTCATATCTTGGAAATCAATCTCAGGGTGTTCGTACTTCAGCCACATAACCTTCGCGGCATCCATGGGCGAACCGCCGCCGAGAGCGATGATGGTGTCCGGGTGGAACTGGCGCATCAGTTTCGCGCCGCGTTGGACTGTTTCGACACTTGGTTCGGGTTCGATGTCGTCGATGATTTGCAGCGCCACCTTTTCGGGCCGGCGCGCTAAAACGTCGAGCACCTTATCGACGAATCCGAGTTCGGTCATCGTGGTGTCCGTAACGATCGTCACGCGGGTGACGTCATACATTTCGGCCAGGTACCGGATGGCATTGGGTTCGAAGTATGTCTTGGCCGGAACCTTGAACCACTGCATGTTGTTATTGCGCCGTCCGATGCGTTTGATGTTGATCAGGTTGATGGCCGAAACGTTGTTTGAAACCGAGTTGCGGCCATAGCTGCCGCAGCCCAGCGTGAGCGAGGGGATGAACGCGTTATAGATATCGCCAATCCCGCCCAGCGAACTGGGAGCGTTCCAAATAACCCGCACCGCCTTGACCAGGCGCCCGAATTCCTCGACCAGGGCCTCGTCCTTGGTGTGAATAGCAGCCGAGTGGCCCAGACCGTCGAATTCGACCATCTGCGCCGCCATCCGGAGGCCCGCGGCCGTGTTGGGGGCGCGCAGCACCGCCAAGACCGGGGCGAGTTTCTCCCGGGTGAGGGGCTCATCGGGGCCGACGTGGTCGACGTCCACAAGAATTACGGAAGTGTCAGCGGGAACGGTGAAGCCGGCCATTTCCGCGATCTTGGTCGGATGTTGCCCCACGATCGCGGCGTTGAGGGCCGCGCCGGCGCAGTTCTTGCCGGCGGTGACGCCAAAGATGAGTTGTTCCAGCAGCTTCTTCTCTTCGGCGTTAGCGCGGTAGGCGTGCAGTTTGGTGAACTCTTCGATGG
>JAJYRW010000286.1 GCA_021793895.1 Actinomycetes bacterium | reverse complement strand
TTCGTAGGTTAAGAGGGTGTCACGTTCACCGCTCATGCTCGCTGCCCTCGCCACCGCCGCTATTCCCGCGCTGGCTCCGGTCGATGCGCGCGCCGTTTCTGGCCCGTTGGGTACCGATTCCGCCCACATTGTGGACGACGAGGGGCGGGCCTGGCTGATCATCGCGCCGCAACATGCCGCGGCTGGTGCGGCACTCGATGCTGAGGCTGCCCTGTTGGAGCGGCTAGCACAAGAGGTTGCGGCCGATAAGTTGCCATTTGCAGTGTTGGAGCCGCGGGGACGCGCCAGCCTTCCGGAGGGTGGACACGCTTGCATTTATCGTGCACCCCAAGGACGCGAGTTGGACTACGACCAAATAGACCCGCGCGGAAAACTGGCGCGAAATCTCGGCGAGATGCTGGGGAAGATTCACCAACTTTCCCCCAAAATTGCGGACGAACTTGGTTTACCGACCTATGATTCCGAGGAGTACCGCACCCGGTGCCTGGTGGAACTGGATGAGGCAGCCCGCACCAGCCATGTGCCGCCCAACCTGTTGCGGCGCTGGGAGCGGGCCTTGGAAAATGTGGCGATGTGGCGGTTTTCTACCGTCCTCACCCATGGGGATCTTGCCGCCGAACAGGTGTTAGTAGATGGTGGGTCCGTGCAAACGGTTTTGGGCTGGAGTGCGGCGGCTGTGGCCGACCCGGCTGCTGACTTGGCATGGTTGATCACCGCCCTGCCCGATGACGTCACGGACACGATTATTGAAACCTACGCCCTGACGCGCTCGGAGGAACCCGATCCGCATTTGCAGACCCGGGCGATTTTGGCCGGAGAGTTTGCGGTGGCGCGCTGGCTCCTCCACGGGGTTCGCAATGATGAATCCGACATCGTCACCGATGCGGTGCAAATGCTGCGCGAGTTGGACTCCGATGTGGGGGAAGAGCCACTGCTCAGCTAGGAATACGAACTCGAGTAGTTAGGCGAATTCGGGTAGTTAGGCGAATTCGAGCCTTCCGCCCGGTGCTTGCTGCGCCAAAATTTCTGCAATCTGCGCATCGGTAAGTGGTAGCGCGTGGACTTCCGTAATTTCAGTGGGTGAGACGTGCACGAAAACCGCGTCGATACTTTCCACTTCAGTCTTATGCAGACGTGCCCATGCTAAGCGGTAGATCGCTAATTGCACCGAACGCTCCCGGTGGGTTTGGGACCCAATTTTCGGTGGCGCTCCGGTCTTCCAGTCAACGATGAGGGTGCGCCCATCGGGTTCTTGGAATACCGCATCGATCCGGCAGCGGATTGTCGTTTCCGCGACCGGGGTGTCGATATCCACTTCCAAAGCTACTGGCTGGCGCTGCGCCCAGGCGGAGTTTGCAAAAACCTCCTGCAGAGCCGCGAGGTCGGAGTCTTCGACCGCCGTTTGCGCACCGGGCAGGTCATCGAGATCAACAAGCACGGGGGTGCCGTAGAGCTGTTCGATCCACGAGTGAAAGGCCGTGCCCAAGCGCGAACGGGTGGTGGGCTGCTGCGGAATGGGCCGCCGGCGCATGAGAGCGAACTCGCGCGCATCTTGTACGAGGGAAACCAATGCCGAGGCTGAGAGGTGTTCGGGCAGGTCAACCGCGCGTTCCGGCGCGGCGGCGGCCCGCTCTTCGGCCAGCAAAAGATCAGCGTGGCGCTGCCACGTCGCGATCTCATCGCTCGCCGGATTTTTCGTGACGATATCTAACCCCGAATCCGCGTCTAATAGCGCTTGAACCCGGTTGGCAGATTCAATGATCGCCGCGCGCCGCTCGTCCATTTGTTGCTGGGGCCACTGCGCGGTGTGCTCGACGTCTTGCAGCGGGTTGGCGTCATATTCTGATTCCACGGGCAGCGTGCCATCCGCAGCCCCGCTGCGCACGAGAGCGGTCAGGAACCGCGAGGGGTTGGCGGGACTTTTGCGCTCGTTAACCCACCAGGCGCCCGTGAGGAGCAGCGCGTGCCGGGCCCGGGTAAAGGCCACGTAGGCCAAGCGGCGTTCCTCCGCGAGTTGATACTCACCGCAAGCGATGTGGAATTCGTCGACCAGCTCTTTAAAGGCCTTAACATCTGCGGCGCCATCGCCTTGGAAAACTGGGAGCCCGTCTGCGTCACCGCGTAATTCATAGGGCAACTCGCCCCAGCCAGAGAGCCAGCCGGAGTCTTTAACTGGTTTTTGTGGATCTTTGGGCGGGTTACACGAGGGGAAGGTGCCCTCAATGAGCCCGCTGACCGCGACGACATCCCATTCCAATCCCTTCGCCGCGTGCACGGTGAGGAGTTGGACCGCATCGTCGGAGGGTTCGACATTGGTTACCGGCAGGCCGCGTTCTTCCGCGCTGGCCACTTCGAGCCAGTCTAGAAAGCCCCCCAAAGTAACGGGCGCGCCCATACCGCCGGTGGACTCGTATCGGGCTGCGACCTCGCGGAATTGCTCAAGGTGGTGCAAAGACTGGGCCGAACGAACGGGATCGATTGCGAATTCAATGTCGAATAATAAGGCTCGTTCAACCTCAGCCACGAGTTCTACGAGGCGCAAGCCGGTCCGACTGCGTAACTGCCGCAGCTGGGCCCCGAATTCGGCGAACCGCTCGCGGCCGACCGGCGAGATTTCTGGTCCTGTTGTAGGCCAGGTGGCGCGGCCGGATAGTTCGTCCAGAGCGTCAATAATGCTGCGTTCGTCGCGATCCTCGCCCGCTAGTTTTCGAGCCCACCGGGACAGGGCATGCAAATCTTTGATTCCCAGTTGCCAGCGCGGGTTAGTCAATAGGCGAATTAGCGCATCACCGCGCGAGGGGTCGTGCATAGCTTGCAACATGGCGACCACATCGGTGACCTCGGGCGTGTTCAAAAGTCCGCCCAGCCCGACCACTTCAACCGGCACATCGGCTGCGATGAGGGCGGCCATTATCGCGTCGAACTGGCTGCGAGTACGGCACAAAACCGCGGCAGAGACGGGCCGGGGCCTAGGTCGAGTGATCGTTCCCCGCTGCTGAGCCATGAACTCGGCGATCTTCTGTGCTTCGAGTTCACTGGTTTCCAAAAAACATGCTTCAACGCGACCCGGCCCAGCGTTCGGGCGGGCCCGCAGCTTCTTGACGCTCA
>JAJYRW010000285.1 GCA_021793895.1 Actinomycetes bacterium | reverse complement strand
GACGGTGACGGCGACGGTGACGGCGACGGTGACGGCGACGGTGACGGCGACGGTGACGGCCAAGACCCGGGCAAGGGCGATACCTCAGATGCATCTGGTGGTTTGCCCCGCACGGGTGGCACACCATTGCCGCTGCTGCTCCTTGGCGTTGCAGCCATCCTCCTGGGTGGCGCCGTTGTAACGGCACGGGAAATGCGCCGCAAGCACTAATTGGCGTTCTACCTGCGATAGGAGGGTGGGAGGAGCAAAAAGGCTCCTCCCACCCTCCTATTTTTCATTGCCTCGTCGCCACATGCTGCCGTCTCGGAAGGCGATCTCGCTCATTTCCAATTTCGCCAGCGTGGCCATGGTCAGTTCTATGGTCAATCCGGCCGTGCGAGCCACATTTTGGATTGTCGCGCCATTCCGCAGCGGTAGTGCCTCAGTGACTGCTGCTTCTACTTCGTCAAGGGTGTCGAACAGAGTCGGTGGTGCGGGAGTTCGTTCTGGGCGCAGATCAGCGCCAATTTGGCCTGCGAGCTCCGCGATCTCTGCCCCATCGGTAACGCATATCGCGCCATTTTCCCGAAGCAGTTCGTGGCAGCCGCCCGACATCATGGAAGTTACTGGTCCAGGTACGGCTCCTAACGGCCTGCCCAATTTGGCCGCATGCCGGGCAGTGCTGAGCGCACCTGACCGCCAGGCCGCTTCGACGACAACCGTGGCTTGGGCGAGGGCCGCAATCAACCTGTTCCGCGTCAAGAATCGCGCGCGCGTGGGTGCCGAACCCGGTGGATGCTCGCTAATAACGAGTCCAGTTTCTGCCACCTCCTGCAGCACGTGCGCGTTGCCGCGCGGATATAAGCGGTCGGCACCGCCTGCCAGCACCGCAATGGTGACACCGTGCACAGCCAACGCCACCCGATGCGCGGCTATATCGATGCCATACGCACCGCCGGACACGATCGCGAAGTCGCGTCCGCTCAGGTCAGACACGAGTTGTCCCGTTACTTCTTCGCCATACGAGGTGCATGCCCGCGCTCCCACAATCGCCACCGAGCGCTGGGAGGCCACCGCCAAGTCGATGGCGCCCCGTACCCATAGGCAGGCCGGAGCGGTATAGCCCAAATCAGTAAGTCCCTGGGGCCAAGTGGAATCTTGCGGCGTCAAAATTTCACCATCGAACAGCTCGAGCGCCCGCATTTCGCGGTCAACTTCAATCGCAGCCAAGCGTGGTTGCCAGCGGCCGAGCGCCTTGAGAATTCGGTCACGCGTCGGACGATCAATATTGCATAACTCCATCGGCAGGTGGGCAATATGACGTTGGGTTTGGGTTATTGAATGAAGCCAACTCAACGCCTCACTTGCGCCCAGTGCATCGAGGATCGCGCCCAAGAGCGGATCTGCTGGTTCGGTAACTCGCGCCCAAATCGCCCGTGCCAAGCGATTCGCGTCTGCGGCAGAACCCGCAATCTCTTCCAGCCGTTTTTGATTGATGCTCACGCGAAACTCCCTCCGGCCCGCCCGCGCGTTCGTAGCGCCAGTGCGAGACCCACATCGGTGGCATCGGGATGTTCGTGTTGCCGTAGATCTGCAAGAGTCCAAGCAACTCGCAAAACCCGGTCCACCCCGCGCAAACTCAACTTCCCGGTATCGAGATACCCCATGAGATTCCGCAGGCGGCCTGGCTCAGCACGCGACCGAAGTTCGTCGCCGGGTATTTCGCTATTGAGCCGCCACGGGGTACCCCGCCAGCGGACTTCCTGGCGCCGGCGCGCCTCTTGTACGCGCTGGGCAACTGTTGCTGAATTAACTTGTTCACGTTCAGCGCTCAAAACCATGCGGGCATTCGTGAGCGGATGTACTTCCAGTTGCAAGTCAACGCGGTCCAAAAGTGGACCGGAGAGCCGACTGGCGTAGCGCCGGCGCGCCATTGGGGCACATTCACAATCTCGCCGCTTACCTACGGCGTTTCCACACGGGCACGGATTTGCCGCCAATATCAACTGAAAACTGGCGGGAAAGCTGGCCACCGAATTGGCCCGATGAATAATGATCCGCCCCTGCTCGAGGGGCTGACGCAATGTGTCCAGCACCCGAGGGGAGAATTCCGGCGCCTCATCCAAAAACAGGACCCCGCGATGCGCGCGAGATATTGCTCCCGGCCGCACGAGCCGGGATCCGCCTCCCACGATCGCACCCGCCGTTGCAGTGTGATGAGGGTCTTCAAACGGGGGTCTTGTCATGAGTCCGGCCACCGGGTTAAACGTCCCCGCCACCGAGTGAACGGAAGTTACTTCAACCGCCTCTTGATCCGTTAAGTCGGGCAGGATTCCCGGAAGACGGCGAGCAAGCATCGTCTTGCCGGCTCCGGGTGGCCCGACCATGAATAAATGATGGCCACCGGCTGCAGCGACTTCTAAGGCTTTAATCGCTTCGGGTTGCCCGGCAACATCTTTCAAATCCAACTTTGGGGTCGCATCAGATGGAAGCGGCAGCTCCGGTGGCGCAACTTGTATGGGAGGTGCCGCAATGTCGGCGCCGTGCATTCGGGCTACCTGAGCCAACGTATCGGCGCCAACGACCTGGGCTCCTGGAATCAATTGCGCTTCTTGCAGATTTTCGCGCGGAACAATTATGCGTTCAAACCCGCCCGCAACTGCAGCGGCAACTGCGGGCAAAGCGCCGCGCACCGCGCGCAACCTTCCATCTAAACCTAACTCCCCTAAGTGCACAGTTTTATTAGCACGAACGGGATCTATTTGGTGATCCGCTGCCAAAACCGCAATCGCAATGGCGAGATCGAATAAGGCTCCGGCCTTCGGCAGGGACGCGGGAACCAAATTGACGGTGATGCGCCGCATGGGCCAGGGCAACCCCGAACTCGTTACGGCGGCCCGAACCCGGTCCTTCGCTTCACCGAGCGCTGCATCGGGCAATCCCACAATCGTGAACGCGGGTATCGCGGATGCTAAATGAGCTTCGACCTCGATGCAGGCCCCGTTTACTCCCTCAATCGTGACGCAGCGGGTTGTTCCCAGACTCATCAGATCACCGCTTGGAGGTGCTCGACCTGGGCGGCGCCCTTTGCGGCGCACAGAACGGAAATCACGTCGAAGCGCACATCGGGGTAAAAAGA
>JAJYRW010000284.1 GCA_021793895.1 Actinomycetes bacterium | reverse complement strand
GTCGATGGATCCGGGCGTCATGAGTGACGACGTCATCGCCCCGGGCAAGGAACGCCTCGCCCATGTCGATGATGATGGCGTGAATTTCAAGTCCCATCGTGATGGTTCCATCCACCGTTTTTCGCCCGAGATTTCGATGCGAATTCAGCACGAGCTCGGCGCCGACATTATCTTCGCCTTCGACGAGCTCACCACGCTCATGAACTCCCGCGATTACCAGGAAAAGTCGCTCGAGCGCACCCGGCTGTGGGCGCTGCGCTGCATTGCGGAACATCAACGACTCGAAGCGCAAAACCCAGCTCGCCCGCGACAAAGTCTTTTCGGAGTCATCCAGGGCGCACAGTATGAAGATTTACGTCGCAAGGCGGCCCAGGATCTAGGTGCCATGGATTATTTCGCCGGCTTCGGTATTGGTGGGGCAATCGAAAAACAGCGGCTGGCTGAAATCGTTGGCTGGGTTGTGGACGAACTCCCCGAAAATAAGCCTCGCCACCTGCTAGGTATTGGCGAGCCCGACGACTTATTTCATGCGGTAGAAGCCGGCGCGGATACCTTCGACTGCGTTAATCCCTCGCGCGTGGCCCGCACTTCGCGCGTCTACACGCGCGCCGGTCGCTATAACCTCGCTTCAGCCGCTTCCCGCCGCGCCTTTGAGCCGATTGAGCCCAATTGCGATTGCTACACGTGCCGCAACTACACCCGCGCTTATATTCACCACTTATTTAAGGCCAAAGAAATGGTGGCCTCAACGCTTTGCACGATTCATAATGAGCGCTTCACCGTCAAGCTCGTGGATGACATGCGAGATTGGATTGCCGACGGGACCTTCCGCGAGCGCAAGGACGAGTTCTTCGCCAAATATTACGGAGCCACTGGCATCGACCGCAGTGCCGGCTGAGTCCGACTCAGGCTAAATCTGGCCCGCCGGGTGAGCCTGGCCCAGGCCAAGTCTAGTTGCGTTCCGCCACGGGAGCATCTTCCCAATAGGTGGGTTCGCGGCCCTTCAGCCAGCTAATAATGCGAATAGTAATCGGCAGCAAGACAACTTCTACCCCGACCTTGTACACGTATCCCACAACCACGTAGTTGATGAACTGCCCGCCGGTGGTGATGCCAATGACGCTGGCGGCAATCGCGCAGAATACGAGGGTATCGGCCAGTTCCCCCACGCCCGTAGAACCAAGAAGACGCTGCCACAGTTTACTTTCGGCGCTGCGCCCCTTCATCTTTACCAAAACCAGCGCATTGAGCATCTGCCCCACGACATACCCAGACAGGGACGCAATCACGATGCGCGGAACGAAGCCCAATACCGCCTCATAGGCGCCCTGGTGCTCATAAAAACTCGCGCCAGGAACATGTTGAACCGCCAAAAACGTCAGGGAAGTCAAAATCGCCAATCCGAAGCTCACGAAGATGGCGCGTCGGGCAGCCGCGAAACCATAAACTTCGGAAATCACGTCCCCCAAAACGTAAGCAAGGGGGAAAAGGACAGCGCCGCCGTCCGCAATTATGGGCCAAATCTGGATCGGGCCCAGCGATATATCTCCGCTGCCGATCTCGATTCCCTTGGTCGCGACGATGTTTGAGACGACGAGAACGACGCAAAACAGCGCCAAAATAATGTCGAAATGGGAGGAGCCGCGGCTGGCGAAGCGTACGACTTCGCCGGTGGCGGTGGTGGTGCGCGGTGACTTCGTGGGCATGTCAAAGCATTATTCCATTGGCGCGATGCCGCCGTGCACCCGCCAAATTGCTGCCCGGGCCCGACAGACCATATGGTTGAAGAATCAACTATTTGCGCGAGGAGGCATCGTGGCGAAATACGTTACCGAAGGCAAAGAATTCACCCGGGATATGAACTACATTCCCGATCGCATCACGGCACGACCGGGACTTTCGGCTGATCCGCTGGATCCGACCGCGCGCGAGGGCAAGATTGATGTGCCGACCTGGCCGGTGGAGGCGGGGCGCTACCGGCTGATCGCTGCCGCCGCGTGCCCGTGGGCGAACCGCAGTCTGATCGTGCGCAAACTGCTGGGCCTAGAAGAGGTCATTTCGCTGGGAATGCCCGGCCCAACGCATGATGAGCGCAGTTGGACATTTGATTTAGATAAGGACGGCGTCGATCCGGTTTTGGGGATTGAGCGCCTGCAGCAGGCCTACTTTAAGCGCTATCCGGACTACCCGCGGGGCATTACAGTCCCGGCCGTGGTGGATGTGGAAAGCGGCGCAGTCGTGACGAATGATTTTCCGTGGATCACACATGATTTGTATTTTGAGTGGCGCGAATTTCACCGCGCGGATGCGCCAAATTTGTGGCCGCAGGACCAGCGCGCTGAGATGGAAGATGTCATGCAGTACATCTTCACCGAGGTAAATAATGGGGTGTATCGCTGCGGTTTTGCCGGTTCACAGGGCGCTTATAACGATGCTTATGACCGACTATGGGCGGCCATGGACTGGTTGGAAGATCGCCTTAGGGATCGCACCTATTTAATGGGTGAAAATATCACCGAGGCTGATGTGCGTCTATTTACGACCTTGGCGCGATTTGACGCGGTGTATCACGGCCATTTCAAAACAAATCGCAATAAGCTCACGGAAATGCCGAATCTGTGGCGCTACGCGAAGCAGCTTTACAACATTGAAGAGTTCGGTTCCACAATTGATTTCGACCAGATTAAAGAGCACTACTACGTGGTGCACCGGGACGTGAATCCGTCGGGGATCATTCCTAAGGGGCCGGATTTGAGCGTTTGGACAGCTGACGCGAACTAGGCTCCCGGCGCTTTTGCGTTTTCTTGGAACGTGTTCAGAAGTTCAATGATCGCGCCGACTTCTTGTGACGAGAACACCGCTTCAGGCCCGGTAGGTGCTCGGTCGATGTAGGGCGATTCAAAAAGGCGCCCGGGTTCCATGACACCGTTTGCAGTTAGTTCGTCGATGATTAACTCTACGAACCGCAGCTGGTTCACCGAGTACTCTTTATTGTCAAGAAACGCGGTGAACGCTTCGAGTACTGCCGACCGTTCGAGCCCGATAAGCCCGCGAATAAACACGCCAAGGCCGCCTTCGTGGGAACTGGCCCAAATCAGGTCGGCTTTGTTTCCGCCGGCTTGGGTAAGCATTTCCTCA
>JAJYRW010000011.1 GCA_021793895.1 Actinomycetes bacterium | reverse complement strand
CATTCACTACGTGGATGTGGGCGTTTCCGGTGGAGTTTGGGGCCGAACGGAGGGCTACGCACTCATGGCGGGGGGCGAAAAAGAAGATATTGAGCGCCTCATGCCGGTATTTGACGCGCTGCGCCCGGAAGGCCCGCGGGAAGAAAGTTTTGCCCACGCCGGCCCGGTTGGCGCGGGCCACTACGCCAAGATGATCCATAACGGTGTGGAGTATGGCGTGATGCAGGCTTATGCGGAAGGGTACGACCTGCTTGAGGGCAGTGGGATCGTTGATGATGTGCGCGGGGTCGTTAAAGCCTGGCAGCGGGGAACTGTAATTCGCTCCTGGCTGCTCGAACTCTTAGTTAAGGCGCTGGAAGATGACCCGAATTTCGCGGAAATTAGCGGCTGGGTTGAAGACTCCGGTGAGGGGCGATGGACCGTTATAGAGGCCATCGATAAGGCCGTTCCCGCGCCGGTCATTACCTCAGCGCTTTTTGCGCGCTTTGCCTCGCGCGATACCGACTCCGATGCAATGAAGGCGGTGGCAGCTTTGCGCCAGCAATTCGGTGGGCACGGAGTACGGCCAGCTGGTGACTGATATCGGTGTACTTAAATCATCTTTCAGTTTTGAACTATCGGTCCTATACGCAGGCCGAGATTGAGTTAGAACCCGGATTTACCGCATTCATTGGGCATAACGGACAGGGTAAAACCAACCTGGTCGAGGCGGTGGGATATCTCGCCACGTTGTCGAGCCATCGGGTTTCTACCAGTGCCCCCCTGGTGAAGCAGGGGGCTGAATTTGCGATAGTCCGCGGTAATTTGACGCGCGGGAATCGCTCGACTTTATTGGAAGTGCAAATAAACCCGGGTAAATCCAACCGCGCGCGCATTAATCGCTCCGAGGTTCCGCGAGCTCGAGACGTTATTGGTTACCTGCGCACCGTGCTGTTCGCACCTGAAGACCTAGCGCTTGTTAAGGGCGATCCGGATGTGCGGCGGCGGTTTCTTGATGATTTGCTCGCGCTGCTTTCCCCGCGCTTGACGGGACTGCGCGGCGAATATGACCGCATTTTGCGCCAGCGCAATGCGCTGTTGAAATCTGCTGGCGCCATGGGCTCCTCCCGCGGGAAAGGACGCGAACTTCCCACGCTGGATGTGTGGGATGAACACTTGGCAAACGTGGGTGGGCAACTATTGGCTGCCCGGCTGCGTCTGGTGAATGAGTTGCGCCCCCACGTGGCCCAGGCCTATGACGAGGTCAGCGGCGGCCAGGGGCATGCGCATATCGAATATGAATCCACGCTCCAGCCCCACATTGATTCAGCAACTGCGGCCCGGTTCACAGCGCCGCACCCCTCCCCCGCAGCGCCAGGCGCTGCGGCATCAGAAATCCCTTCGGAAAGCGAACTGGCGGAACTTATGCGCGCGGCGCTGGTTCGACTGCGCCCCAAAGAGCTGGATCGGGGAGTGAGCCTTATTGGGCCCCACCGTGATGACCTGGCACTGCACTTGGGTGACCTGCAAGCACGCGGTTATGCCAGTCATGGCGAGTCATGGTCCTTTGCCCTCGCATTGCGTCTAGCCTCGTTCCGGTTGCTCAGTGCGGTGGGCGACGATGGCGAACCGATCTTAATTTTGGACGACGTCTTTGCCGAACTCGATGTAAAGCGCCGCGATCGCCTGGCTGACCTGGTGCAATCGGCACGGCAAGTACTGGTGACTGCCGCCGTCCCTAATGATGTGCCCGACCAACTGGCCGGAGCGCGCTACGACGTGCACCTCGATGAGGTAACTCGTGTCTGAAGACCCGGCCGATGAGCGCGAGGCAGCGGAAGATTTGCCCGAGATTGTGGTGAATAGATTGCGCGCTGCGGCGGCACAGCGCGGTTTAAGGCCGGGCGTGCGCCCGGTGCGGCGAAAGCCAAAAGATGTCGTACCGACCCAGTTTTCAGATGGGCGTGACCCCGTAAGTCTGGGGGAAATTGCGGAGCGGATCATGGCGGAGCGCGGGTGGGATGAACCGCTGCGAGCCGGGGGCGTGCTGGGAAATTGGGAGAAAATCGTCGGCCCGCAAGTGTCGGAAAATTGTGTCCCGGAATCGCTAAACGACGACGGGGTTTTGGTGGTGCGGGCCCGAACTACCGCGTGGGCTACGCAGATGAAGCTGCTTACTCCAAAACTTTTGCGCCGCATCGAAGACGAAGTGGGCTCAGACGTGGTGGTCGAAGTGCGCGTACTTGGACCAGCAGGTCCGTCTTGGGGAAGAGGGAAGCGCCGAGTAAAAGGACGCGGACCCCGCGATACGTATGGCTGAAAATACTGATCATGCAAATAGCGGCATTTGCGCCCGCCTAGAATCAAATGGACATCGTCCCACGTACCACCCCACGACAGGGTAAGATAGAGCCTTAGAACGTCGCCTCCTGTTGGCTTCATTCCGATCGGCCGTATAAATCTAGGAGTACTTGAATACTGTGACTGAATCTACGCCTGTGCCCGAAATTATTGCCAGTGGCTACGAGGCTAGCGATATTACCGTCCTTGAAGGACTTGAGGCCGTACGGAAACGACCAGGAATGTACATCGGGTCCACCGGTGAACGGGGCTTGCACCATCTGGTCTATGAAGTGGTCGACAACTCCGTTGATGAGGCACTGGCCGGGTACTGCGACAACATCGAAATCACACTTTTAGCCGATGGTGGCGTGCAGGTTGTGGATAACGGACGCGGTATCCCAGTTGCGGAACACCCGGTAGAAAAACGCCCCACAGTAGAGGTTGTTTTGACCGTCCTGCACGCGGGCGGCAAATTCGGTGGTGGTGGATACGCTGTTTCCGGCGGACTGCACGGCGTTGGTGTCTCGGTAGTAAACGCCTTGGCCTCACGCCTGGAAGTCGAAGTCTGCCGTGATGGCTCGAAGTGGTTTATGGCCTTTGAGGACGGCGATCCGGTGGAACCGCTGCGCGAAATCGGCCCCGCTAGCCACACGGGAACCACCGTCACCTTTTGGCCCAGCGAGCAAATATTTGAAACCACCCACTTCGATTTTGAAACGCTGCGCTCGCGTTTCCAGCAGATGGCATTTTTGAACAAGGGGCTGACCATTTCGCTTGTCGATGAGCGCGACGTTGCTCCAAGTGATGAGCCGGAATCCGCCGCTGATGGAGCGGAAGAATCTGGAGCCCCCGAAACTCCCGAAGACGTTGAGGATTCCGGACCCTCGAAGCGCTCGGTGACCTACCGCTATGACAACGGCCTGGTCGATTACATTCAGCACTTGAACTCTTCCAAGCGCGCCGATGTGATTCACCCGGAAATCATCTCCGTTGAATCTGAAGATGAAGAGCGCCAGATCTCCCTAGAAGTGGCCCTGCAGTGGACTACCAGTTATAACGAGTCGGTCCACACCTACGCCAACACCATCAACACCACCGAGGGCGGAACGCACGAAGAGGGTTTCCGAGCGGCCATGACCACGCTGGTGAACCGCTATGCGCGCGATAAGAACTACTTGAAAGAAAAGGACGACAACCTCACTGGTGAAGACATCCGCGAGGGGCTAACGGCGATCATTTCCATCAAGCTGGGTGAACCGCAGTTTGAGGGGCAAACCAAAACTAAGCTGGGTAACACCGAGGCGCGCACGTTCGTGCAAAAAGTCATTGGAGATCAGCTCACCGACTGGCTCGATCGCCACCCCAATGAGGCGCGCGATGTGATTCGCAAGGCCATTCAGGCAGCTCACGCCCGAATGGCGGCCCGCAAAGCCCGCGAAGCAACGCGTCGCAAGGGTCTACTGGAATCGGGTGGCATGCCCGGAAAATTGCGCGACTGCCAGTCAAATGACCCCGAAATTTGCGAGGTTTTCATCGTCGAGGGTGACTCCGCCGGTGGTTCGGCGGTGCGGGGACGTAACCCGGAAACTCAAGCTATTTTGCCGATTCGCGGGAAAATCCTGAACGTGGAAAAAGCCCGCTTGGATCGCGCTTTGAGTAATCAAGAAGTTCAAGCCCTGATTACGGCTTTCGGCACGGGCATCGCTGAAGACTTCGATATCACGAAGCTGCGCTATCACAAGATTATTTTGATGGCGGATGCTGACGTGGACGGTAAGCACATTGCCACTCTCTTATTGACGCTGCTTTTCCGTTATATGCCCGCACTTATCGAAAACGGGCACGTGTATTTGGCGCAGCCGCCGCTGTACCGGTTGAAGTGGTCAAATGCCGATGACCAGTACGTATATTCCGATCGGGAGCGTGACGCGCTGGTAGCAGCCGGAGAGGCGCGCGGTTGGCGGATCCCCAAGGACAACGGCATCCAGCGCTATAAGGGGCTGGGTGAAATGGACTACACCGAACTGTGGGATACGACCATGAGCCCCGATACGCGCACCCTAATGCAGGTGACGATGGATAATGCCGCGGCGGCAGACGATATTTTCTCCGTCCTGATGGGCGAAGACGTGGAAGCCCGCCGCACCTTTATCCAGCGCAATGCTCGCGACGTGCGTTTCCTCGATATCTAAAGAGACGCCGTCCAAAATTAATTTTCCGTGTGATTAATTCGCACACCCGAACAGAAGGAATGACGTGACCGAGAAGGACGGTATGGACGCCGATAAGCCGGCCGCCGACGCTGCCGACGTCGACATGATCGCCCACGTGGGTGGCCAAGTTGATCAGGTGGATCTGCAGCTCGAGATGCAGCGCAGCTACCTCGACTACGCGATGAGCGTTATTGTCGGCCGGGCGCTGCCCGAGGTGCGGGACGGACTCAAGCCGGTGCACCGGCGCGTGTTGTACGCCATGTACGACGGCGGATATCGCCCCGACCGGTCGTTTTCGAAGTGCTCGCGGGTCGTGGGCGACGTCATGGGCCAGTACCACCCCCACGGCGATACGGCGATCTACGATGCGCTGGTGCGCCTGGTGCAGGACTGGTCCCTGCGCTACCCGCTGGCCCAGGGGCAGGGAAACTTCGGCTCGCCCGGTAACGACCCGGCCGCTGCGCCGCGCTATACCGAAACGAAACTGGCCACCATCGCGATGGAAATGCTGCGCGATATTGACCAGGAAACCGTAGATTTCACTGATAACTATGATGGCCGCACCCAAGAGCCCGTGGTGTTGCCCTCGCGGTTCCCGAATCTGTTGGTGAACGGTTCCGCAGGTATCGCCGTCGGTATGGCCACCAACATCCCGCCGCACAACTTGCGCGAGGTCGCCGACGGGGTGCGCTGGCTCCTCGATAACCCCGAGGCCTCGAAGGAAGAGCTCTTAGAAGCGCTGATGGCGCGGATTAAGGGCCCGGACTTCCCCACCGGCGCACTGATTATGGGCCGGCGCGGCATTGAAGACGCCTACCGCACCGGGCGTGGGTCCATCACGATGCGCGCTGTCGTTGAGGTTGAAGAGATTCAAAACCGCAACGCGCTAGTTGTAACTGAATTGCCGTATCAGGTAAACCCCGACAATTTAGCGGAAAAAATCGCGGACCTGGTGCGCGATGGCAAAATTTCCGGAATCTCCGATATTCGCGATGAGACCTCGGGGCGGACCGGGCAGCGCTTGGTCATCGTGCTGCGCCGCGATGCGATTCCCAAGGTTGTTTTGAACAACCTGTATAAGCAAACTCAGCTGCAGGACACGTTTGGCGCGAACATGCTCGCCCTCGTTGATGGGGTGCCGCGCACACTGAGCTTGGACGGGTTCGTGCGCCACTGGGTGGACCACCAGCTGGATGTTATTCAGCGCCGCACTGCGTTCCGCCTGCGCAAAGCCGAAGAGCGCGCCCATATCTTGCGCGGATATCTCAAGGCACTCGACGCACTCGACGAGGTCATCGCGCTGATTCGAGCCTCGGCAACCGTGGAAGCCGCCCGCGATGGCCTGTGCGAGTTACTGAGCATCGATGAGATCCAAGCAACCGCGATTCTCGATATGCAGCTGCGCCGGCTGGCTGCACTCGAGCGGCAAAAAATCCTTGATGAGCATGATCGTCTCGAGCAGGAAATTGCCGAATACAAAGCAATTTTGGCCTCGCCTCAGCGCCAGCGCGAAATTGTGGGTTCCGAGTTGGATGAGCTCGTGGAAAAGTACGGCGATGAGCGGCGCACCACGATTGTGCCCTTCGACGGTGACATGTCGATGGAAGACCTCATTCCCGAAGAGGACGTCGTCGTCACAATTACCCACGGCGGCTACGCCAAGCGCACGCGCTCCGATAATTACCGCGCGCAGCGTCGCGGAGGAAAGGGAATCCGCGGAGCCGCGCTGCGCCCCGATGACGTGGTCGACCACTTCTTTACCACCACAACGCACCACTGGCTGTTGTTTTTCACCAACTTCGGGCGGGTGTATCGGGCAAAGGCGTATGAACTCCCCGAGGGCGGTCGCGATGCGCGTGGCCAGCACGTGGCTAATCTGCTGGCTTTCCAGCCGGATGAAAAGATTGCCAAGGTCTTGGCCATCCGCGACTATGACCAAGCTGAATATTTAACGCTCGCCACGCGCAGCGGTCTGGTAAAGAAGACGCGCCTGTCCGAATACAACTCACCGCGCACCGGAGGCATCATTGCCATCAATCTGCGCGAGATTGCAGACGGCGTCGTAGACGAACTCGTTTCGGCGCAACTGGTTAACTCCGATGACGACCTGTTATTGATCTCCAAGCGCGGGATGTCCATTCGCTTCACCGCAGACGACACCGCCTTGCGCCCCATGGGCCGGTCAACTTCCGGCGTGCGCGGAATGCGATTTAAGGACGACGACGAGCTGCTTGGTATGGCGGTCGTTGCCGAAGACTCCTACGTATTTGTCGTAACGGATGCTGGTTATGCCAAGCGCACGTCAATCGACGAGTACCGGGTCCAGGGCCGAGGTGGTTACGGCATCCGGGTGTTTAAGGCTTCAGATGAGCGCGGACTGCTGGTAGGCGGCCTAATTACTGGCGATGATGACGAAGTGCTGGTCATCATGCAAAAGGGCAAGATTGTGCGCAGCTCGGTAGCCGAAGTGTCTGCCACGGGTCGAAACACCATGGGCGTAATATTTGCCAAGCCGGATCCAAATGACCGCATCATTAAGATTGCGCGTAATTTGGAAAACACAGATGCTGAAGACGTGGACGCCGAATCGGATGCGCAGGATATGAACGCCGATGATGCTGGTGGTGAACCGCCTGCTGAAGGTGAGCTGGCTGATGATGCAGATGCCGGCGCTGAAGTGACCCAAACAGACGGAGAATCCTAATGAGTCAAGACCGGTCTGAAGAAGAGTCGTCAACCGGTGGGCAGGGTGCAGCGCCGCCTCCCCCGCCCCCTCCAGTAGTACCCGATTCAGCCGGTGCAGCTCCGGATGTTTCGGGGCAGACGCCAATCGCTTCTGGCCCCGCGGCGCCGCAAACTTGGTCTCCAGATGCGGACGTCGATCCGCCCAGCATTGAACCACGAACACAGCGCACTTCGGGAAGGCCGCAGAATTCGACGCGGCCCGAAAGTGCGACGCGACCCCAGGGTGCAAGCGGGCCCGGGGGTACAGGGCAGCCAGACAGCTCAACGCGGCCTGGAAGCACCACCCGGACGGAGGAAGCGCCCCGTTCCGAGCGCGAGGTGCGAGCGGCGGTCGAACGCGGTGAGGTGAGCGAATTTGGTGATGACGATGCACCGCGCAGGATTCGACTGTCGATCGCGCGGGTGGACGTCCTGTCAACATTAAAACTGTCGTTCTTACTCTCCGTCGCCATTGGAATTGGAATCATTGTCGCCTCGGCGGTCATCTGGCTGATGCTTGATGGAATGGCCGTTTTCACAAAGATTGATGACTTGCTCCAGTCGGTTGCCGGTGACGAAGCGCAGATCGAAATCTTGCAATACCTGGAATTCAATAAGGTGATCTCATTCGCAACGATCATCGCAGTCATCGATGTGATTGTGATCACATTGATTGCCACCCTAGGCGCGGTGATTTACAACATAGTTTCAGCACTGATTGGCGGTCTAAACGTCACATTGACTGATGAGTAAGCATTTTTCACGTTTTTCCGCCCCTCTTGCGCAGAGATAAAACTGAAAAGCGTGCGATAGTGGAGGGGTGGTTTTTGGACATGGTGGCAGGCTGCGGTAGTCTCTTGCGGCGGTGAGATACTAAGAATCTCATCCAATAGAGGGCCTGTAGCTCAGACGGTTAGAGCGCTTCGCTGATAACGAAGAGGTCACAGGTTCGAGTCCTGTCAGGCCCACTAGCCACCCATTCGGGAGGAGAAGAAAATGAAGAAGTTTTTGTTTCTAGCAGCTGTGGCAGCCGCAGGCTATGTGGTCTGGCGCAAGATAGAAGATGACCGTCTAGAGCGCGAGCTTTGGGCTGAGGTAACTGACAGCATCGCTTAATGCTGTGTGACCCAAGGTCATGCAAGTTTTAGACTTTCGCCGGCCGGCGTCTTGTTGGCCGGCGAAAATTACCGGGCTTCCGGCTCGGGGCCGTGGCGCAATTGGTAGCGCATCTGCTTTGCAAGCAGAGGGTTAGGGGTTCGAGTCCCCTCGGCTCCACTGTCTTCGAAACGTGGAAAAACGCCTCACACTCACCCACCAGGAGCAAGCGCAGCTGACCGATGTGTCAGCAGTTATCGACACTGCGGCGGATCGATACCCGGGCAAGATGCAATCCTGGATCGACCGCTAAGCTGCCGGCCAGCATCTCGCTGTAGCCCGTTTTTCCGCTTCATCGGTCAGCCGGCTCTTCCGCGCGGGCGCACGCCAATCGGTAGCTCTGAGCATCTTTAGTGCTTGCGGAGACCGGATTAAGAAGGCGCCGCATTCCGGATTGAAAAATAGCTGGATCGGGCGTGGCTCCTCCTGACAGGAGAATCAACCCAATGCCCTGGTCGAGGCCCGCAAGGAGTTTGCCGATCTCCTCGGCGGGCAGCGTCTCCTCGGACGTACGAAATTGGTTTGCCAGCCGGGTATATCGCTCCAGCACTGCTTCGAGACGTTTTTGCAAAAGGGGGGCCAGTTTTTCGTCTCTGGCCGCGCTTGAAACGAATTCCAACGTAGCTAGGGCGAAGCCCTGAGTCGCTTCGAGTGGAAACCCTTCCCGCTCCGCAATGTTTTGGCCAGTTGATGACGGGTGTATTTCGTCCGCAAAAGGGGAAGCTAGATCGGCATCTGCCATCTCTAGGTTTGCGTCCATGACTGCTAAGAAGAGCTCGGCTTTTCCGTGGAAATTTGAGTAGACCGCGCCCTTGGAAAAGCCAGCCTCCCGCGCAATGCGATCGAGGCTAGCCGCGTGATATCCATCTTCCGCAAAAACGCCACGCGCGACCGTAATCAGTGCATCACGAGTCTGTTTTTGCCGCTCTTGGCGTGAAAGGGGCTCGCGATCTCGTGACATGCACCCAGCATACGATAAACGCCACTTGACGTACCATCGGTATCTGCATACTGTCGGTATTTAAATACTGAAGGTATCTGAGAGGCGGAACTACATGGATAACGATGACGTCCTCCGCATTACTGACCTCACGCGCCGGTTTGGAAAGGTCGTTGCAAACAACGAAGTGTCCTTACGCGTGCGTCCGGGGGAGATCGTGGGTTTGCTCGGGCATAACGGCGCGGGAAAAACAACTCTCGTGTCTCAAATAACCGGTCTGCTCAAGCCGGACGCGGGTGATATTCAAGTCGGAAAAATCGACGCGGTGCGCGATCCGCGCGCTGCTCGCCGTCATGTTGCGGTTCAACCGCAAGAACAGGCTCCCATTGACGGACTTACGCCGCGTACGGCGATGGAAGTCGCTGGTCGTATTCGCGGACTTTCAGTAGCAAAAGCTCGGGCCACGGCCATCGAGCTTGCCGAAGAGCTTGATATTGGTCCCTGGCTGGATCAGCGGGCGCTCCCAGAAGGAGGTGGGCTTTCCGGCGGTATCCGGCGTTTAACGGGATTCGCGATGGCAATAGCTGCGCCCACCCCACTTCTTATTTTAGATGAACCCACCAACGACATTGATGCTTCGCGGCGGCGCTTGCTATGGCAGGCGTTGCGGCGGCGCGGTGATCAGGGAATCGGGGTGCTTTTAGTTACCCACAATGTTGCGGAAGCAGAACGCGTCGTTGACGAGCTGGTGATCATGGATCACGGTCAAGTGGTTGCAACCGGTACGCCTGCCCAACTCACTGGTGCTCAGCACACAGAAATGCGCTTGGAACTTCAGCTGCCGTCTCTTGGCGGTGAAAGCTTCCTTAAAGACATGAGTTTTCCAACTATGCGTCAGGTGCACTCTGGCCGCCGTCGCTTGATCACGATTGCGGAAGATTCGGCTGCCGAAGCCATTAGGTGGGCAACCGCCCAGCGCACTACGGGCAATATTGAAGGATTTTCGCTGGCGCCGGTGACCTTAGAGGACTCCTATTTGAGCCTGGTTTCTCCTACTGAGGCGCAAAACAGCACGAATACCGAAAGCCGAAAAAATCCACAGGAGTTCGCAGATGTCTAATGCAGCGCTAGCTACTAGGTCACACACCGCTATCACGCCCGTACCGGCGAGTTTAGGGGCTGGTTTTCGCGCCCTGCTGCGCTGGTCATTGGCGGCAACGGGCGCCATGCTGCCGCTCATTATTGTGATTCAGGCCCTGTTGGCCGCCGGAATTATCCTCGGTTTTGGCTTGCTCATTCCCAATATCACGGCAGAAAACGCGCTCTTTCTTTCCTCGGGTGCGCCAACGATTCTTTTACTGACAATCGGCTTAGCTATCGTGCCGCAGGGGGTATCCAGCGCAAGAGCCAGTGGCGCTTTTGATTATCAACGAGCCCTTCCGGTGCCACGAACAATGCTGCTCGTTGTGGATTTGGTGGTGTGGACGATGATCGCCATTCCCGGGGTGGCGGTTGGTTTGCTCATCGCTTGGCTGCGTTTCGACCTGAATTTTGCTTTTAATTGGCCACTTCTGATTTTCGCTTCACTATTGGTGACAATTGCTGGTACTTCGGTTGGCTACGCGATAGCGGTCAGCATGCGGCCCATGTTGGCGCAGTTGATATCACAGGTACTCGTATTTGTGGTGTTATTGTTCTCGCCGATCGCTTTTCCAGCCAGTCAATTACCGTTCTGGTTTCAAAAGCTACACGAGGTTTTACCAATACAGCCCGCGGCCGATTTGATGCGGGCTGGAATTGCATCTGACTCATATAGTTTTAACGGCCGGGATCTCATAGTCCTTATTATTTGGACGGTCCTTGGGCTGGTTATTACTTCTCGCGCCCTGGTTCGCCGCAAGTAGCACCTCAGCCTGGCCGCTTTAAAAAGCGGCCAGGCTGAGAATGGAGGCGCCAGATGAGTGTGGAGTACCCAGATGAGTGTGGAGGCGCCAGAGGCAAATTCCGTTTGAACTGCGGCGTGTTTAATTCAGATCATAAGAGCCTCGACGAGCTCGTTCAGGGTCGGAGTTGTCGGGAGAAATAGACTGTGCATCTGCACACCGTCCGCCAGGGCCGCCAAGCGCCAGGCTTCGGTATCGGAGACGTGAGCAGCTAGTTTTCGGGACAGTACGGAAGTTGCCTCGACAGAGAGGCGGCGAAAATCGGCATCGCGCAGACCCAGCAGGTAGAGCTCATAGGCGATGATGGTAAGGGGCCGACCCGTTGTGATTTGGGCGTGAATCATTTCGGCCAGATTTTGGGCGATAGTTTCCTTGGTAAGCCGCTGGCTCCACTCGTGCAGATCCTTATCTCGCAGTTCAATGACGCGGTGTGCTGCTTCGAGGAGTAGAGATCGAACAGAATCAAAGTGATATGAGACCGATCCAACGGGAACGTCGGCCTGCGTTGCAACGGCGCGCGCGCTGATCGCTGCCACCCCACCTTCTTGCAGCAGCGCGATAGTGGCCTGAAGAATCCGTTCGCGTCGCTCAGGGTCGTTGGGAGTATGTTTCTTTCGCGCCACTTCCTACCTGCTTTCCCGAAGAATGTGCGGTGGTTGGAAACCCCTTGATCAGCGACACTCCTAAGATCACGAGGCCGATGCCGATCCACGCTGCAATACTCATTGTGTCTTGAAAAAGCAGGATGCTGAAGACGACAACTCCCACCGTGCCTGCGGCCGTCCAAATAACATAAGTGATGCCCATCGGGATTGTCTGCAGCGCCAGCGAGAGCGCGACCACCGTTGCCGCATAGGAACTTACAGAAATCACTGACGGTACCAACACCGAGAAGCCGTTGGATGCGCGCAAAGCCAGCGTGGCAATTACTTCAAGTACGACGGTCAGAGTTAAGTAGATCCAACCGCGTCGTTGCCGGGAAATCATGACCGCATCGCCGTTCCAAGCAGAACAACCCCTAGGAATGTCACCAGCATGCCTACAAGCTGAGATTTATTGTTCTTCACATTGAAGAAAATTCGATCCACGGCCACTAGAACCACCGCGGCGGATCCGGTCCAGACTGCGTAGACGATTCCCACGGGCAGACGCTGTAAAAGCAGGGCCATAGCGACGGTCGCAATAGCGTAGGCACCAACCGCGCCAAGGCCATATCTCCACTTGCGAAATCCATCGGAAGCCCGAGTGAGGATGGTGCCAGAAACACCCGAGCCAATCGCAAGAATAAACATCAATAACGTCACACCCCCATAGTATGTACGAATGTACATGCTTTGCAAAGGGGGGGTGCCAACCCCGTAAATCACGGCTTGTGTGTGAGAGCGTTTCCACACCCTAGGCCGACGCTAGGTCTCGATTTAGCAACGACTGCTTGACAATCGCTTCTGCTAATAGCACAGTTAGAGACATCAAGCGTGAGAGCGCTCTCACACGGTCGGGTATGCTTCCCTGAGGTACCGACCTCGAAATAAAAGCGTTAAAACGCTTGAGTGAGCGGACGGTTATTTCGTCCACAACGCCGCCCATTTCAGTGGCGGTAACTATCGCACTTATTAATAGAGCGCGGCGCAGATGCCGCCACAGACGAGGGAGTCATTTCGTGCGTATCAACCGCAGACGAGGCGCGGCGCTTACCGCCGGTGCCCTCAGCATCGCTCTCGTGGCCGCAGCGTGCGGCAGCGATGGCGACAGCGATAACAACTCTGGCGAAGGCAGCGCGGATGGCGAAATAACGCTTACCGTAGCGACCTTCAATGAATTCGGTTATGAAGAACTCGTTAAGGAGTACATGGCCGAAAACCCCGGTATCAAGGTTGTCCACAAGAAGGCCGCGACAGCCGATGAAGCCCGGGAAAATCTCAATACCCGCCTTGCAGCCGGTTCCGGCCTATCCGATGTGGAAGCTTTAGAGGTCGACTGGCTTGCTGAACTCATGGTCTACGAAGACAACTTTGTTGACCTCAGTGATCCCGACCTGGAAGGTCGATGGCTCGATTGGAAAGTCGAGGCCGCAACCACTGCCGACGGCAAACTAATTGGTTACGGCACCGATTCCGGGCCGGAAGCTATTTGTTACCGCGCCGACCTCTTTGAAGAGGCGGGACTACCTACTGATCGTGATGAAGTAGCCGAGCTCCTGACCGGTGATTGGGATACCTACTTCGATGTGGGTAAAGACTTCGTCGCTAAATCCGACGCGGCCTGGTTCGACGCAGCCCCAGCCACATACCAGGGCATGATTAATCAGGTAGAGGCCGCTTATGAGACTGAAGATGGCGAAATCCTCGGAATTGATCACCCCACGGTGCGCGACATTTACGACAAAGTACTCGAGGCATCGATCGACCATGACCTCTCCGCCCACTACGAGCAGTGGTCGGAAGACTGGACAAACGCCTTCCAGACTGACGGGTTCGCCACGATGCTGTGCCCGGGCTGGATGCTTGGCGTTATTGAAGGAAACGCCGAGGGCGTAGATGGTTGGGACATTGCCGACGTGTTTCCCGGTGGCGGCGGAAACTGGGGCGGTTCCTATCTAACCGTTCCGACCCAGGGCGACCATCCGGAAGAGGCCAAGGCACTGGCTGCTTGGCTGACCGCTCCAGAGCAGCAGGTGAAGGCCTTTAAGTCCAAGGGAACCTTCCCCAGCCAGGTCGAAGCACTGGAAAGTGATGAGCTGAAGAGTGCAACTGAGGAATTCTTCAATGACGCTCCCGTAGGCGAAATCCTGGCGAACCGCGCTGACGCGATCACCGTCACGCCGTTCAAGGGTCCAAACTATTTCGCGATTCACGAGACGGTGGCTAACGCTCTCATCCGCGCTGACGTTAACCAGACCGATGACGCAGAGAGTTCTTGGGAGAAAGCACTGGCCGAGTACAACGAACTGGGCCTGGAGTAGTAATCAGCTAACCGGATCTCGGCTCGTATTTCGTCTGTAGATCGGAATGGAGAGTTGGGCGTGCCTAGCGCGCTCAACTCTCCACCGGGACGCAGACTCAACAAGCCCCTTCGACCCCCGCGCTCCTGAAAGGAGGAACCCGTGAGCAGCATAAAAACCGCCGGCGATGAAACCGTATTAAAGCCCGAGAAAAAACCGGAGCCTTTGTCACCGCGCGCCCAGCGCCGGTTGGCGCGTCGCGGGTTCGTCGGACGTGTTGACGTAAAATTTTCACCCTACGCCTACATTTCCCCCTTCTTTATTGTTTTTGCCATCGTCGGCGTCTTTCCTCTGCTGTATACCGCATATGTTTCGCTGCATGACTGGCATCTAATTGGTGGACAGGGCGACTTCGTTGGTATTCAAAACTATTTGGACGTCATCGAAGCGCCCAAGTTTTTGATTGCGCTGCGCAACACGTTCTCAATTTTCCTATTGTCCTCAGTACCCCAGGTGATCGCTGCAGTATTCATTGCGACCCTGCTCGATGCGAACATTCGGGCAAGGACTTTTTGGCGCATGGGCGTCCTCCTGCCCTACGTGGTAGCCCCGGTGGCGGTCGCGCTAATTTTTTCGAAACTTTTTGCGGATCAGTCCGGACTCATCAACGCCGTATTAGGCCACTTGGGAATCGATCCGATTGGCTGGCACGCCCACCCTCTGGCCAGCCATGTCGCAATTGCCACGATGGTTAACTTCCGGTGGACGGGCTACAACACGCTGATTTTGTTGGCCGCCATGCAGGCCATCCCCCGGGATCTATACGAAGCCGCGGTCATTGATGGTGCGGGCCGGATACGCCAATTTTTCTCGGTAACCGTGCCAATGCTGCGCCCCACCCTCATTTTCGTCATCATCACCTCCACAATCGGGGGCTTGCAAATCTTCGACGAGCCGCGCATGTATGACCAACTGGGGCTCGGGGGCGCCGACCGCCAATGGATGACCGTCACCATGTATCTGTACGAACTCGGTTGGGGCTCCCAACGAAGCTTTGGTCGTGCCGCGGCGGTTGCGTGGATCTTATTCTTCATCATCGTGATCATCGCCCTGGTTAATTTCCGCCTTACCCGCACGATCGCTTCTGCCAGTGGGCCAACTGAACCTAAGTCACGTAAAAAACGGCGATTGCGGACGGCGTCTCGCGTCAAAAGTGAGGCCGTCGCCTTGAACGAGTCTGTGGGGAGGCAGCCATGAATTCCATCCCTATGATTGAGCAAGTTGCCGGTAAGGGCGCTGCTCGGGCTGCGGCCCGCAAGCGTGGAGTGCGCCGTTCGGACTACCGGCGCCCAGGTTGGCTTACATACACCCTGTTGGCACTTGTCCTGTTGATCTCGATTTATCCGCTGTATTTTGCCTTCACCTTGGCGGCATCGGATGCCCCAACCATCGCGCAAAATCCCATTCCCTCGCTCATTCCAGAGGGTAACTTCTTCACCAACGTGCGCCGAGTTTTGGAAGCCGATATTCATTTTTGGAAAGCACTGTGGAATTCCATCGTCGTGTCGGTTATTACCGCATTATCAGTGGTAATTTTCGCAACACTTTCCGGCTACTCATTTGCAAAACTCCGCTTTCGTGGTCGAAAACAGCTCTTAGTCTTTGTGATTGCGACAATGGCGGTGCCGACCCAGTTGGGCATCGTTCCCATGTTCATTGTTATGAGCAAACTGGGTTGGACCGGAAAGCTAGTAGCGGTAATTGTGCCGTCCATGGTTACCGCCTTTGGCGTATTTTGGATGACCCAGTATTTAGAAACCGCGCTGCCCTATGAGTTAATCGAAGCCGCCCGCGTCGATGGCTGTTCAATGATCCGCACGTTTTGGCACGTGGGTCTACCTGCTGCCCGGCCCGCTGCCGCGATGCTGGCGCTGTTCACGTTCGTGGGATCTTGGACTAACTTCTTTTGGCCCTTCATCGTATTGGGTTCGGATAATCCCACCCTGCCGGTGGCACTGCAGCTCTTGCAGGGCACATATTTTAAAGACTATTCGCTAATTATGGCCGGTGTTGTCGTGGCCACAATCCCGTTGATCTTGGTATTTATTGTCGCTGGTCGCCAACTGGTTTCCGGCATTATGCAAGGAGCTGTAAAAGGATGAATTCCATTCACCCACGCTACCCGGACACCACAAAAACACTGGCGTTTCCCCAGGACTTCATGTGGGGGTCAGCCACGGCATCATTCCAAATTGAGGGTGCCTCGAGTGCCGATGGCCGCACTGATTCGATTTGGGATGAGTTTTGCCGGGTGCCCGGAGCGATTGTTAACGGCGATGACGGCACCGTGGCTGCTGATCACTATCACCGGTACCGCGATGACGTGGCACTCATGGGCGAGTTGAACCTGGATGCTTACCGGTTCTCCGTAGCCTGGCCACGTGTCCGGCCTGACGGCGGCGCAGTCAATCCCGCGGGACTGGACTTTTACTCTCGCCTTGTCGACGCGCTATTAGAAAAAAACATCACGCCCTGGCTGACCCTGTACCACTGGGACCTGCCCCAGGCGCTTGAAGCTAAGGGTGGCTGGACCAACCGAGACACAGCAGAGCGCTTTGTCGAATATGCCGTGTCCGTGCATGAGGCCCTAAAAGATCGCGTGCGGATTTGGACGACCCTGAATGAACCGTGGTGCTCTTCGCTGCTGAGCTATGCCGCCGGTGAGCACGCACCCGGGCGCCAGGAACCGGATCAGGCGATGGTTGCCGTCCATAATTTGTTGCTAGCGCACGGAAAAGCCACCACTGAACTGCGCCAGCGCGACCCGGACGCCACGCTCGGCATCACTTTAAACTTCACATATGCGGAGCCAAAAGACCCTGCCGATGCCAAGGATGTGGATGCCGCGCGCCGCATAAATGGTCTGCATAACCGGCTCTTCCTCGACCCGATCTTTAAGGGAGAATACCCCCAAGACATCGTGGCGGATACGGAATTTTTGGGCTGGACTGACGCCATTTTAGACGGCGATTTGGAACTAATAAGCGCGCCGCTGGATACCCTGGGAATCAATTTTTATCACGGAAAGATCG
>JAJYRW010000283.1 GCA_021793895.1 Actinomycetes bacterium | reverse complement strand
TCGGTTGGGCGGCACATGCCGGCGTGGACGTTCCTGCCCTGCTGCAGGAATATGGCGATCGCATCGAATTGCTCCACATCAAAGACGCCACTGGCCTCGGAGAATCGGGCAGTCCGACCTTCACGAATCTCGGCGAGGGCGACGTCCCGCTGCAAGAGATTTTGACGGAAGCTAAAGAGGTCGGCGTTAAGTACTTCGTCATGGAGTATGACCTCGCGCCGGACGGGGAAGATTTCACCGCGACCGGATTCGAGTACCTGACGGGAATACCTGTCCCGGATCCGGGTGGCGATGACGGTAACGACGATCCCGTGCGTATCGCACCGAGCCAGGTCTCGATTCAGATGTTCTCTTTGATCCCCTGGGTCAGTGACGCGGGCCTTGAGCCGGTCTTAGAACGGCTGTCCGAGATGGGCTTTGAAAATATTGAGCCCTTCGGTGGCACATTCTCCGGCTACTCCGCCGAGGAATTCCGTGAATTGACCGATGGTTTGGGAATTAGCGTTCCCTCTTCGCACTACAACGTGGACGAGGACGATTTCGATGAAACCCTCGACTTTGTAGCAGAAATTGGCCAGGAATATGTCGGGTCCGGCGGATTCGCCGCGCCCGGGATTAGCTCGTATGACGACACATTGGCCACCGCTGAGACCATGAACCGCCTGGGCGAGCGTTCAGTTGACGCCGGTATCGGGAAGTTCTTCGGACACAACCACGCTGGCGAGTTCACCACCGTTTATGAACATAACGGCGCGGAAATGTCGGCCTGGGAAATCCTGGTAACGCAAACTAATCCCGAATACGTGACGTTCCAGCTGGATGTTGGGTGGGCCTCGCACGCTGGCGAGGACGTTCCTGCCCTGCTGCAGGAATATGGCGATCGCATCGAATTGCTCCACATCAAAGACGCGACCGAGCTCGGTGAATCTGATGGACCCAACTTCACCAACCTGGGCGAGGGTGAAGTGGAACTGCAGGCAATTCTCGCGGCTGCCAAACAGGCTGAAATCCAGTACTACGTGCTCGAATACGACTTCGCACCCGACGGCGAAGACTTCACCGCGACCGGATTCGAGTACCTGACCGGTCTCGAAGTGCCCGCACCTGATCCGGGAACCCCTGATCCCGATCCGGACCCAGATCCGGAACCGGGCGAGCCCGAGCCGGATCCTGAACCGACGCCTGATGAGCCAGGAACCCCCGGTGACGGTAACAATGGCACCAGCCCCGGTGGTGACGGAACAGGCGGCGACGACTCGAATGGGGCGAACGCCGCGCCCGGTGGAGAGCTGCCCCGCACTGGTGGCGATCTTTCCTTGCTCCTACCGGTATTGGCCCTGATTCTCAGCGGCGTTGTGTTGCTGCGGATTCGCGGTTCCAAGAAGGTCGGTGATTAACAGATAGTTCCCATAGCGAAGGGTCGTGACCGCCAGTACGGGGGTCACGACCCTTTTGCTGTGTTTTAAATGCGTGCGGTCATAGTTTGACGAGCAGCGTCACGAGCACGATCTTGGCGATAATGCACAGCGCAAATAGTGCCGAGTAGCCCGCTTCGATGCGCTCATCGGGGCTGCGGGAAGTTCCGTAAGCAAGGACAGCGGGTTGGCCCACAAATCCAGCGAGGGCGCCGGCGGTTCTTTGGGCGCTGAGGCCAGCAAACTTACCGCCCATTACCAGCAAGACTCCGGTAATAATCACGATCGCTGCCGATAAAAAGACCACCTTGAGGCCCGTCATGGTGAAGGCCTGCGCGGCGAATGCGGGCCCCGATGCCAAGCCAACCGCGGCGAGAAAGAACATCAATCCCAATTGGCGGATGGTCAGGTTCGCGGCGTGCGGCAGCCCCCACACGAGTGCGCCCGTGCGCTCGACACGGCCGAGAATCATGCCCATGATGAGTGGCCCAGCGGCGGCGCCGACGGTGAAGAACATGTCGCCGCCCAGCGGAATCGTGACCAAACCAAGTACGAGGCCCAGCGCCATTCCGAGGCCAAGAGAAAATGCGTCGACCTCAGAAACGCGCCGTTCCGAGTCACCGAGAAACTTCGAGACGGCCATAAAGCGGCCGCGGGGCACGACGGCGAGCACGCGGTCCCCCAGTTCGAGGGTGAGGTCATCGCGCGCGAGCAGGTCGAGGTCGCCGCGCCGGACGCGAGTGATTACGCCTTCAAACCGGCGCGGAATATCGAGCTCAGCGACGCTTCGACCGGCCACTGCGCGGTTGGAAATGACGAAGCGCCGGTGGTCAACTGCGGTGCGGTCATCTGCCAGGTGGTCATCCAGCCGTTTACCCAAATGTTTGATCGCTGCCGCAACGGCGGGGGCGGTGCCCACCACGACGACCTGATCGCCGGGCTGCAGTTGATCCGCGGGCCCGATGACGCGTGTTTTATCGCCGCGCATGAGGTATGACATGCGTAAGTTTTGGGTTTTGAATCCGGGAACGTCATGGAGGGAGGCATGCTTGGTGACCTCGACGCTCGCTGCCTCTAAACCCTGGCTCGCTTCCGGTGCCGGATCGCGTGGGCTGCGCCACGTGCGGTCAATGATTATCGCGACAACGATGATCGCGACCAGCACTCCAATGGGGTAGCCCAGGGAATATCCGACCGCCGGTTCTTGCGATTCGGCGGCCGCAGTTGCTGCAGCGAGCGTGGGGGTGGACGTAAGGGCGCCAGCAAACGCGCCGCCTTGTAACGCCGAGCTCACACCGAGCGCCGCGCCTAATGCGACGGTGATGACGGCGCCGATGCCGGTCGCGGCGACACCAATAGCCATGAGCGGGAGTTGGCGCCGCAGGTCGCGGAAAAAGGTATTACCGGCTGCGAGCCCGACGGTGTAAACGAATAGCGCGAGGCCCAGGGTTTGCACGAAATCAAGGCCCGCACCGAGGCGCGGATCCAGCTCGCCCAGCGCCAGGCCCACAAAAAGCGCACCCGCGGCACCGAACTTAATCGGCCCAAAAGGTATCGCACCTATGGCAGTCCCGAGTGCGATAGTGACGAAAACCGTCAGCAGTGGGGTGTTGGCGAGGATGTCGAGCACGGTTCTAGGTTATCGCCGAAAATTGGCTTCTCGCTGTTGCGAGGCTGTGAGGTTCGCTACCTCCGGCGTTGAACTTCCAATCCGTATAGTGAAAAT
>JAJYRW010000282.1 GCA_021793895.1 Actinomycetes bacterium | reverse complement strand
GCCAACTGAGAGAATCCAAATTAAGGGGGCGGCCGGCGGGACGAGTTTTGCCCTCGGAAGGCGGCAATAAAATCAGCACGAGCAACAACGCTACTACCGTCATTAACCGCGGCGCCGGTGGGAGCCCGTCGCATCATTATGGCGAAACGGGCGGATGAGTCAGCCGTAAGCCGGATCCTGTTCTTAAAAGCGGTTACCCGCTTTCAAGTGACGGTCATCCATCTAGGGCCCGTGTTGCCACGGGCCTCAAGCAACCTACCCGGAAACTTGAGCGAGCAGCTCTTAAACGTTTCTCTTTTCGGTCTTGCTCCAGGCGGGGTTTGCCCAGCCACGCCAGTCACCTGGCGCGCTGGTGGTCTCTTACACCACCGTTTCACCCTTACCGCAGTAAACTGCGGCGGTTTACTTTCTGTGGCACTGATCCCGCGGGTCACCCCGGGTGGGCGTTACCCACCGCCTTGCTCTGCGGAGTCCGGACTTTCCTCGGTGCAACTACTTACATAGTTCCAACGCGACCGTCTGACTGACTCATCCGCAAGAATTAAGTCTACGGCAAGGTGAGAATCTCGGCACCGGTGTCCGTCACGACGATCGTGTGCTCGAACTGCGCGGTGCGCGAGCGGTCAGCCGTTACAACAGTCCAGCCGTCATCCCACATGTGCCACTCATGGGTTCCGAGGGTCAACATCGGCTCTATCGTGAAAATCATTCCCGGTTCGATGATTTCTCCGTAGGCGGGCGCGGAATCGTAGTGGGGGATTATGAGGCCCGAGTGGAACGCTTCGGCAACTCCGTGGCCCGTGAAATCACGCACCACGCCGTAGTTAAAGCGCTTCGCGTAAACCTCGATGACGCGGCCGATCACGTTGATGGGACGCCCCGGCTTGACCGCATTGATGCCGCGCATCATGGCAGCTTCCGTGCGCTCGACCAGCAGCCGCGATTCCTCATCAACATCGCCCACCAGGAAGGTGGCGTTGTTATCGCCGTGCACGCCTCCGATATAAGCGGTGATGTCAATGTTGACGATGTCACCGTCGGTCAAAACTGTGGAGTCGGGGATGCCGTGGCAGATCACTTCGTTGATCGAACTGCATAATGACTTGGGAAAATTGCGGTACCCGAGCGTCGACGGATAAGCGCCGTGGTCTATTAAAAACTCGTGCCCGATGCGGTCCAACTCGTCGGTGGTGATGCCCGGGGCAACATTGCGGCCCACCTCCTGGAGTGCTTGCGCCGCAATTCGGCCGGCAACACGCACTTTTTCGATGATCTCCGGGCTCTTGATTTCGCTGCCATTAAACGGGAGCGGCGCGGGACGACCAACATATTCGGGATAGTCGATTGAGGTGGGTACGGGGCGGCGCGGAGACACCACACCGGGGGTTAACGTGCCAAGTGGAGCGCGATCTGCTGACATGGTTGTGAGTCTACGAGAGGGCGGAGAGCCAAATGGCAGCGGCAAAGGACAAATGGTGGTTTAACCTGACCACCCGGACCGTCGAACAGGGGCGGCAAAGTGCCCTACGCAGCCGCGTGGGTCCCTTTGACACGCGCGAGGAAGCCCAAGCAGCGCTCGAACTTGCGGCTGAACGCACCGCGCACTGGGATGAGGAAGAAGAAAAGGAACGCAAAGAACAAGCTTTTTGGAACGACGCGGACTAGCGAATTTTGAACCGCTGCCTCATTCGAGGAACGAGTGCGCATCGTCGGGGAATGCTCCGGAGCGCACTTCTTCGGCGTAGGCCCGAGCTGCGTTACCCAGTTCGCCGCGTAATTCGGCGTACCGTTTCGCGAACCGGGGCGTCCAATCGGACATGCCGGCCATATCCATCCACACCAAAACCTGCCCATCGCAGGCCGGTCCCGCACCAATACCGATGGTGGGCACAGTGAGGACTTCGGTCACGGCGGCGGCGACCGGAACGGGCAGTAATTCGAGCACGATCGCGAATGCGCCGGCCTCTTGCAGGGCCAGGGCTTCCGCACACAGTTGCTCGGCCGCGTTATCGCCGCGCCCCTGGACGCGTTTGCCGCCCAGGGTGTGCTCCGATTGGGGGGTGAGCCCGATGTGTCCCATGACCGGAATTCCCGACTTCACGAGCAATTCCACGGCCGGGACAATAGATTTACCGCCCTCAAGTTTTACGGCATGCGCCCCACCCTCTTTCATCATCCGCGCGGCCGACGTAAACGCCTGCTGCGGGCTGGCCTCATAGGTCCCAAAGGGCAGATCGGCGACCACGAGGGCGCGGCGGGCCCCGCGCGTCACCCCGCGCGTGAGGGGGATGAGTTCGTCGAGGGTCACCGGCAGTGTGGTTTCGTGGCCGAGCAGGTTATCGCCGACCGAATCGCCCACCAAAAGCAGATCAATTCCGGCCTCATCGAAAACCTGAGCGGTCAGATAGTCGTAAGCGGTGAGCATGACAATGCGCTCCCCGTGCTCTTTCGCGGCCTGCAAATGTGGAATTCGCACTCGCTTGGGCTGGATCGCCTCAGACATCATTATCCTCACTGTCACGCCAACGGCTCGTAATAGGAACTCTACGGTTCGCATCAAATGACCGAGCAGTGACCTTCGGTCCTATCGGATACTGGCGGCGCTTCCACTCCGATATCTGCACCGCGCGCAACACCCAATCGACAGTCTTCGCATCAAATCCAGCGGATATTAACTCCGCGCGCCCCGCCCGGTTTTCAATATGTTCCCGCAGCAGCGGGTCCAAAACGTGGTATTCCGGCAATGAATCCTGATCGACCTGATCGGGACGCAATTCAGCGGAAGGCGGTTTGGTGATGGAAGATTCGGGAATCGGCGGCACTTCACCCCGATCGACGGCCTCAGTGTTTCTCCAGCGGGCCAGCGCCCACACACCGGTTTTATAAACATCCTTAAGCGGGCCGTATCCGCCCACGGCGTCGCCGTAGATTGTGGAATAGCCCACTGCGAGTTCCGACTTATTTCCCGGCGCCAACACCAGGTGCCCACTCACGTTGGAGGCGGCCATCAGGAGCACGCCCCGAATTCGGGCTTGCAGGTTCTCACCCGCCACGCCGGGCATCTCCATTGCGGTGGTGAAAGCTTCCATGACGCCGCCGATGGCTACCTCCTCATAGTTTGCGCCGATCCGCCGCGCCAGATCGGCGGCGTCA
>JAJYRW010000281.1 GCA_021793895.1 Actinomycetes bacterium | reverse complement strand
GACCGAATCGCGCTCATCCTGCCTAATTGTCCCCAGCACGTGGTCGCTTTTTATGCCGCGTTGCGGCTGGGGGCGGTTGTGGTCGAGCACAATCCGCTCTACACCGCCCGCGAATTACGCCACCTCTTTGAAGACCACGGCGCGCGAGTAGTTATTGCGTGGGACGCCGCGGTCGCGAAGTTGCGCGAGCAGCCCGCGGACATCGAAATTGACCACATTATTTCGGTTAATTTACTGCGCGCCTTACCCGTGCTGAAGCGAGCGGCTTTGAAGTTGCCGGTGCCCAAACTGCGCGCCATGCGCAACCGCCTTTCCGGACCCGCACCGGACACAATCCCCTGGGACAAACTTCTGCGCGCCCCGAATATTGACAGTACCCACCCTCTGCCGGGTGTCGACGATAGCGCCGTAATTCAATACACAAGCGGCACCACGGGCCGCGCAAAAGGTGCGATATTAACGCACCGCAATCTCTACGCGAACGCTTTGCAGGGTGCTGCCTGGATGCACGACGCCGTCGATGGTCGCGAAGTCATTTACGCGGTGCTGCCGATGTTCCATGCCTTTGGTATGACCCTGTACTTGACCTTCGGGATTTTGAAGCGCGCCCGGATCGTGCTGTTTCCCAGTTTCGATGTCGACATGGTGTTGGATGCGGCCCGACGCACCCCGCCCACGGTCTACTGCGCCGTGCCGCCCATTTACGAAAAAACTGCACACCGCGCCATTGAGCGCGGCATCAGCCTCGAGTCAGCGAAATTTTGCATTTCAGGGGCAATGAACCTCACCGACGACATCGTCGAACTGTGGGAAAGCGTGGCGGGCGGGCTCCTTGTTGAGGGATACGGGCTCACGGAGTCCTCCCCTGTCGCGCTCGGAAACCCATTCCACCCCTCCCGGCGCACCGGAACTATTGGCGTTCCATTCCCCAGCACCTCGATGCGGGTGGTTGACCCGGATGATCCCAAAGTTGATGTCGTTCCCGGTGAGCGGGGCGAATTGCTTCTCAAGGGCCCGCAGATATTCCGGGGTTATTGGAATGCTCCCGAGGAGACCGAGGCAACGTTGCTTCCCGATGGGTGGCTGCGCACCGGCGACCTGGTAACGGTCGATCGCGATGGCTTCACCACCATCGTCGACCGGGTGAAAGAACTAATCATCACCGGCGGATTTAATGTTGCGCCAACCGAGGTCGAGGCAGTGTTGCGCTCCCATGAGGACATCGATGACGCGGCCGTTGTGGGCCTACCCCGCGCCGGCGGCGGTGAACGAGTGGTGGCTGAAGTTGTCGCGCGGGCTGGCGCCGACGTGGACGTGGAGAAGGTACGCAATTGGTGCCGGGAGCGGCTGGCTGCCTATAAAGTTCCGCGGGACTTCGTAGTGGTCGAGGCCCTTCCGAAATCCATGTTGGGCAAAGTGTTGCGCAAAGAGGTGCGCGATCGGCTTGCTGCCAGCTTGAGTTCGCAAGTTTAAGCGATATCGCCGGAAATTCTAATGTTCTCGCCGGCAATAAAGTGCAGGTTAGCCAGTTTGCGATCTGCTGGGAGCCCTTCATTCAAATCATAGGTCTTTTCCAATTCGCGGCGCATTATGCCGGTGAACATGCGCACAATCAGATTACTTCCGCGCAAAGAAAGCCGATCAACAGTCAAGATTCCGTTAGGGTTTAGGCGTCCCGATATGACTATTCCGAGCCGAACTCGGAATATTTTGTAGCGCATTCGGCATGAGGCTGTAATTTCAAAAGCACCGGTCGCGGGTTGCGCGCTGCGGACCAGCGGGCGGTAAAAATCGACTTTGGAATAGTCGGGCAATTGGTTGAACGCATCGAGAAATGCTTCACCGAGACGCTGAGCCGGGAATTCTATTGAGAACTTCCCGGTACTGGGCGGTGCTTCTGCCACCGGCTCCTCAAAAAAACCCAGTGCGAGTTCGTCACTCTCGAGGGTGTGCCAAGCGAGCGGAAGGTTCTGAAAGGCCGCATTGATCGTTATGGGGCAGCCGCCGAACTCCAGCGGTTCGGCCCGCAGTTTTACTTGCTGGGCCATGCCGGGCACCAGGTGCACCGTCTGCGGTACTTCGGACTTGTCGAAGGGCGATACATACTCGCCCATGCCCGGGATCGGAACTTGCCAACCCGACATGTCGATGGCCACCTGGGGTAGATCAGGGCCGGCTAGCTCGCAGTGAAAAGAAAAAGCCGAAATATTTGATTCTGGAATCTCTCTAGCTACTGCGGACCGGATTAAATCCTGGAGTTCCCTGGCCCGCTTCGGAAATTTGTTCGTTCCAAGTTTTAGCCATTCCGGATTTGGTGCTGCGACTGGTGCTGCGCCCTTGGCGGTTTGAGACATGATGGCCATATTAAAGGCACTCGCACGCTGCTAGTTGCGATTTAGATTTTTGGATACGCCTCGTGTCGCACGATACGAGCCAAATGAGCAGCATTCGCGGCTGAGATCGCGGTGGTTGCATTTGTCAATCTACCAAGCCCGAACTGCTAAGTGAGGAGGTACGGTCGTAAACATGAGCCACAACTCCCCTGAGAATTCCTCGCAGCTCATCGACTGGTCGGCCGGCCGGTGGCCGAATTATCCTGTCGCGACGCGGGTCTCGCCCGAAGGGATCCTGCACGCGACTACGGTCGTTTCCTGGCTCCCGACTACGTGGACCACGGTGGCGAGCATGTCACCACCTATGTGATTGAACCTCTAGGTAGGGAGCCAGTTGGGGAAGTGGTGCTCTGCCACTGCACGCCATGGTCATCAGCGGTCTTGGCTACTGTAGCCCGGCGACTTGGATCTGACCGGAGGGTATTCGTGTACGGCATGCCAGGGTATGGTGCCTCAATCTGCACGCGGCATTCGGATGTTGACCTGGTCGCTCAGCGTCGCAGGTTCGCTGCGTTGCCTCAGAATCTTCATCACGCACTGGTGCGCTAGTACATCTTGGGTGCCGCCAACGGCTAGTTCGAATCGCACCAGTTAGCCGAACTCGCGAACCCGTGGTGCACACCGAAGCGCAACGCGCTTTCTATCGCCAGATCGCTGATTTTGTGCGGTCGAATGCCCTTTCGAGATTTCCTGCGTGATGGGGGTCCAGAGCAGTGCAAGACCCAAGCACGTAACTAAAGTGCAAGACCCCAGCACATAA
>JAJYRW010000280.1 GCA_021793895.1 Actinomycetes bacterium | reverse complement strand
CGCCGCCAGCGCCAAGCGCTGTCCGGCAATGCATTTCGCCGGATGTGCCAGGCGGAATTTATTAACTATTTACGGGTCCGGGAGTGGCACGACCTGGTGGCGCAGTACCGCACGATCGCCCGGGAGACGGAACTCATTCCCCGCAATACGCGCTTCAGCCGGAACCTGCCCAGTCTCAAACCCCTGGGGGCCGGGCGGCGCTCCGGCGGCCCGGAGGGGCCAGAGACCCGCTGGGAGTGGGACGGCAACTCGATTCATCGCGCGCTCCTGCCCGGATTGCTTTCCCACGTGGCGATGCAACTTTCTACCGAGGTTTCAAGCTCCGGCCAGCACCGTGACCGCCGCCGGGATCAGCGCCGGGCGCGCGCGGCTCGTAACGAGTACTTGGGGGCGCGCGGCGCAAAAATAGCCATTTTCCCCGGCTCGCGCCTCTCGAAACGACCACCGAGCTGGATCATGGCGGCCGAGCTAGTGGAAACCTCGCGGCTGTGGGCGCGGGACGTGGCCGCGATCGATCCGCGCTGGGTCGAAGAGCAGGGCAAGCACCTCATTAAGCGCACGCACTTTGAACCGTTCTGGTCTACGAAACAGGGCGCGGCCATGGCCTATGAGCGCCTACTGCTGTTCGGTTTGCCCGTGATTTCACGACGCCGCACCCTACTGGCCCGCTATGAACCCGACATTGCACGCGAGATGTTCATTCGCCACGCCCTGGTTGAGGGGCAGTGGCGCACCCATCACAAGTTCTTCGCCCATAACCAAGAACTGCTGGCCGAGGTCACCGATGTGGAAAATCGGTTCCGCCAGCGCGGCCTAGTTGCCGATGAAGAAGCCCTCTTTGATTTCTATGACGAGCGGTTGCCAGACGATATTGTCTCCGCCCGCCATTTTGATACCTGGTGGAAGAAACAGCGGCAAGAAACACCCGACCTGCTGAACTTCACGCGCGAGCAACTGCTCCCCGCCGATACTGGAATCGACGCGGAACTCTTCCCCGACACCTGGCAGCAGCACGGCATTCCCCTCCAGTTGACGTACCAGTTCGAGCCGGGCACCGCCGCCGATGGCGTCACCGTTCACATCCCCATCACCCAGCTTGATCGGATCGAACCGGTTAGTTTCGACTGGCTCGTCCCGGGCATGCGCGAAGAGCTCGTCACCGAACTCATCCGCTCACTCCCCAAAGCAATCCGGCGCGAACTCGTACCCGCCCCCGACGCCGCTCGCGACATCCTGGACTGGATTGACGCCCAACCCGCCGGCGGCGCTGATGACCCCTACTCCGGCCCCATCACCGCCGCTATTGCGCGGGGAGCAAAAATAATTAGGGACGTCGCCTTCTCACCACAGGATTTCGACGTCACCAAAATCCCGGCGCACCTGCGGGTGACTTTCTCGGTCTTCAATGAACAGGATCGGGTGCTGGGGGAATCTAAAAATCTGGTGGATTTACAGCGCGAACTGGCAACGCAGTCCCAGTCGGCGGTGCGGTCTGCAGTCCGTTCCGCCCTGCAGGCCGCAATGGCTGAAGAGCAAAGTGACGCGCCGGCCGCAGCCGCTGCCGATGCGCCGCAACCTGATGCGGCAGTGTCCGGGCCCGGGGCACCCGGTGAGCAGGAGGACTTAAGCACGTGGCCGGCGGGCCTGGCCGATAATGAAATTCCGCAGCTGGTTTCCACCGAAGCTGCGGGGCGGGTGATTGAGGCTTACCCGGCACTGGTTGACGAAACAACGGGCCTACCCACCGCTACTTCTAAGGGGCAGGTCAGTCTGCGCTTACTCTCCCAAGCCGTGACCCAGGCGAAGACTCATCGGGCCGGCGTGCGCCGCTTGCTGCTGAAAGAGACCGGCCTACCCAGCACCCGCATTACCTCCCGGTGGACGGGCGCTACGGCCCTGGCCCTAGCCGCCAGTCCCTATCCCTCCACTGATGCGCTGGCCACTGATATGCAGCTGGCTGCGGTGGATGCACTATTAACGCAAGTCCCGTGGAAGGGCGCGGAATACGAAAAGGTGCGGGGCGCCGTCCAAAATCAGATTGAAGATCGCACGCATCGAATCGGGGCGGATGTGGTGAAGGTCCTCAATGCTTCGCGGGAGTTGGAGGCGGCGCTGAAGCAGAACACGTCGCTGGCGATTTTGAACACGCTCACGGATGTGCGCGAGCAGCACGCGCGGCTGATTTACCCGGGTTTCATCTCCGCCACGGGCGGGGAGCAGCTACCACATTTGGAGCGGTATTTGCAGGCCGCCGTCCACCGAATTGATCGGGCGGTGGATGCTCCGGGGCGGGATGAATCACTGAGCTGGATTATTACCGAGCTGGAATCCGAATTGCAGGCGCTGCGCGATCAGGCGGCCCACAGTGCGCCCGATCCGCAGCGTGAAGAGCGCGTGCGCGCGGCGGGGTGGATGTTGGAGGAATTGCGGGTCCAGACTTTTGCCCAGCACCTGCCAACGGCGCAGAAAACCTCCGAGAAGCGCGTCCGTTCGGCGCTAAAAGAAATAGCCCCATAGTCAACTAGGGTGGTTTCGTGGCTCAAGAACTCAGCAGCGCGATGCAGGACTACCTGAAAGTGGTGTGCACGGAGGCGGAATGGAGCACCGAGCCGATCACCACCACGGCGCTGGCAACGCGCCTGGACGTGGCTCCCTCGTCGGTTTCCGAGATGATTCGCCGGCTCGCCGCCCTGGGGCTGGTCCACCATCGGCCCTATGAAGCCATCCAACTCACCGAAGAGGGCCGGCGCATGGGGCTGGCGATGATGCGCCGCCATCGCCTTATCGAAACGTTTTTGGTGGACGTGCTGGGCTATACGTGGGATGAGGTGCATGACGAGGCCGAAGTTTTAGAGCACGCGATTTCTGACAAGATGCTCGATCGGATTGATGCCAAACTCGGGTTCCCAACTCGCGATCCGCATGGGGATCCGATTCCAGATGCCACCGGCGCGGTGCAAATGCCCGATGCGGTGCGGCTGGACTCCTTAGAAGAAAACGAGATAGGAATCATCGCCCGAATTTCGGATTCCGACCCAAATCTGCTGCGCCACCTAGAAGAACGTGGCCTGCACCTGGACGTGGTGGTGGAAGTGCGCGGCCAGGCACCGTTCACCGGCGGCACCACAATTGCGCGGTTGGACGCGGACACGCGGGCAGCGGGGG
>JAJYRW010000279.1 GCA_021793895.1 Actinomycetes bacterium | reverse complement strand
CTCCGCACTGCGGATTCACTACGCGAGGCAGGCTGTCGAGTGTCGCTGGCAGATGTGGACGCACAGCTCCTCAAAGTGATCGCCGATGAAAAGCCGGATGTAGTTTGGCCGCTCTTACACGGCGCCACCGGTGAAGATGGTTCGGTGCGTGATGTGCTGGAGTTGATCGGTATTCCGTATGTCGGTCCAGCGCCCGGTCCTTCGAGGTTGGGCTGGGATAAGCCCGTTGCCAAAGAACTCATGGCAACCGCGGGCGCGAATACTCCGCGCCACGTGGCACTACCGCAAAGCCTGTTCCGAGAACTGGGCGCTAATAATGTGCTGCGCTCCATCATGGAACAGTTCGATTTCCCACTGGTCGTTAAGCCGGCGCGCGGCGGTTCGGCGCTGGGTGTCACCATCGTACGCGAGCCCGAAGAGTTGCCACGGGCAATGGTCGACTGCTTCTCCTACGGGGAGGTGGCCCTGATTGAAAAGGCCGTCATCGGAACCGAGGTAGCTATCAGCATCGTCGATACCGGCGACGGCGCGAAACCGCTGCCCGCAGTTGAGATTGTTTCCACCGATGGCATGTATGACTACGATGCCCGTTACAACCCTGGCCGGGTGAAGTACTTTGCCCCAGCGCGATTGGAACCGGAACTGGCGGAAAAGGCGGCATCGCTTGCGCAATTGGCACACGAAACACTGAACCTGCGCCACGTTTCCCGCACCGACATGATTATTGATGACGCCGGCGAGCCCTGGTTCCTGGAAGTCAACGTGGCACCCGGAATGACGGAGACGTCACTTCTGCCACAGGCCGCGCTGGCTTCTGGAGTGAACCTGGGTCAGCTTTACCGGGGGATTGCGGAGAACGCGCTCACCACTGCCGCGATTTGATTCAACGAAGCCCATCGAGGGCACAATCGTTATTACTTAAATACGCCGGGATCAGCGGGATCGATGAGTTCTATGATTCTGTTAAGGTCTTGCACGGTTGCAAACTCGATCGTGAGCCTGCCCTTCTTTTTCCCCAGCGCGACCTTCACCCGAGTATCGAAGCGATCCATCAGGCGCGAGGCTAGGTCATCCAAGGCAGGATTTCGATCACCCGCGCGGACCTGCTTCCGCTTGGCGCCTTCTTCCACTCCCCCCAACGCCACGGCCTCTTCCGTTGCTCGCACGGAGAGGCCTTCTGCCACGATGCGCTGCGCGAGCCGCTCCATAGCCGCGCCGTCTTCCAAACTCAGCAAAGCCCGGGCATGCCCGGCACTTAAGATCCCGGCTGCTACTCGTCGCTGCACCAGCGGGGGCAGTTTCAGCAGACGCAGGGTGTTGGAAATCTGCGGGCGAGACCGGGCAATTCGTTTTGCCAGCTCCTCGTGTGTGCAGCCAAAATCGTCCAGCAACTGCTGATAGGCAGCTGCTTCTTCCAGCGGATTCAGCTGCGCCCGGTGGAGATTTTCGAGCAGGGCGTCCCGTAATAAGTCTTCATCATCGGTGCTGCGGATTATCGCGGGAATCTCCGCAAGTTCCGCGGCTTCGGTCGCGCGCCAGCGCCGCTCCCCCATGATGAGTTCATAGGCCGGCGCGGCGGAATAATCGGCTGATTTGAGACGGCGCACCACGATCGGCTGCAGAACGCCCACCTCGGAAATCGACGCGCTGAGTTCTGCTAACTCATCTTCATCGAAGACAGTTCGGGGCTGTTTCGGGTTGGGTCTAATTGCGTCAACGGGTATTTGCGCGAACGTTGCACCCGGTACCGCAACCAGATCGACATCCGCGGATTCCAAGGGTTTCCCGGTTTCTGACTGGTTCCTGGCTTTATTGGTGTCTTCTTTTTTATCCACCGATTCAGGAAAGTAGACATCTACCGGGCGTTGCGCGCGCGGCGGAGTGGGCTCCACGCCCCCTGGAATCAAAGCTCCCAGGCCGCGTCCCAATCCTCTACGTTTTTCACTCATGGCTATACCTCCACTCCAGCCGCAGCGATTTCCTTCGCCGCTTCCAAGTACGAAAGTGCGCCACTGGAGCGCGGGTCATATGTCATTACTGTTTGCCCGTAACTGGGCGCCTCCGAGATTCGCACCGAGCGGGGAATCGTGGTTTTCAACGTTTCGTTTGGAAAATGCTCGCGCACCTCGGAGGCCACCTCATGTGACAAGTTTGTGCGGCCGTCATACATGGTGAGCAATATTGTTGAAAGCCGCAGGTCCGGGTTGAGGTGGGCCTGGATCAAGTCAATGTTCTTGAGTAACTGACTCAGTCCTTCCAGTGCGTAGTACTCACACTGGATCGGGATGAGAACTTCCTTTGCGGCTACGAATGCATTAATAGTGAGCAGCCCCAGTGAGGGTGGGCAATCAATAAGAATGTAGTCAAAACCATGCTCACTCCCCCGCTGACGTTCACTCATCTGTTCAATTGCTCGACGCAACCGGTTTTCCCGCGATACCATCGCCACTAATTCAATTTCCGCCCCTGACAGGTCGATCGTTGCCGGCGCGCAGTAAAGCCCCTCAACGTCCGGGCACGGCTGAATGACGCTCTCTAAATTTTCCTCATCGATGAGTACTTCGTAAATAGAAGGTGTCCCAGCGTGATGGTCAATACGGAGTGCAGTAGACGCATTACCCTGCGGGTCGTTGTCAATTACCAGCACCCGCAGGCCGCCGCGTGCGAGTGCTGCCGCGAGGTTTACCGCAGTCGTTGTCTTACCTACGCCGCCTTTTTGGTTCGCGACAGTTAGAACCCGTGGTGCGGTCGGACGCTCGAACTTGATGCCTGTAAGCGCCAAACGGCGACGGGCATTATCCGCCAGCTCACGCATTAAGGGCGTGTCATCTTCTGCCCGCGGGAGCGCTGCAGCAATATCGCCGTCCATTTGCACCTAACTTCCTCAATTGTGTTTCACGTGAAACACGAGCGCCTTGCAATGTTGTTTGATCTCTCAAACTCTAAGAAAGGTTATCTTGCGGAACTGACTTTCTAGCTTCCACCCACCGACTGTACGACAACTCGTAAAGCCGAATGGTCAGTGCCAGCGCAAGTCACAGCGGCCTAAGTTGAACCTCGACCTCAAGTCACGGTCGCAATGCGCGTTCATATCCCCGGCGGCTTCCCCTGAAGGGAGCGAGGTCGGGCACTGGTCAGGTATTCACACCGAATGTTTCACGTGAAAC